>NZ_JBHZAV010000029.1:0-72848 GCF_042754445.1 Embleya sp. NPDC059213 | reverse complement strand
CAGCGGCGGCTCGACAGCCCCCCCCCCACCACAGCCCTGCGCACGCGCCTGGGCCGCCCCGCCCCGCCGCGAGGCCCCCCCCCGACGGAACCCGCAGGACGGGAAACAGCACAGGTCCGTCCCCCGGGGCACACGCCCGCCCCCGGGACCGCGTGGGACTACCTGAACAGGCGGTCGCCGCTGTTGGCCATGCGGTGGGTGCCGCTGTGTCCGTTCACCCAGTCACGGACCATCTTGACCGCGTTGCCGCACTGCCAATTGTTGTCGTAGTCGCGTACCCCGGTGAAGGCGCCGTAGCCCGCGATGATGCCGTCCACGCGAGCGTTGCCGAGGAGCTTGTCGACGTACCACGGGTCGTTGTAGGTGGTCGTCCAGGAGAACGTGGCCGCGAGTCGTCCGGCGGCGCGGTCCCCGGCACCCTTCTTCAGCTCCGCGCAGGTATTCCAGGTGGCCTCGGTGCAGTTGCCGAACCCCTTGGTGATGTCGCTGTCGCCGTAGTCCATCGCCCGCTTGCCGTTCGGGAATCCGGAACCGGATCGGTTGAACGCGTTCACGGCCTGATCGCGGGTCCCGGTCGTGGTGATGCCCTCCAGCGGGCCGAGCCTGCCCTCCAGGCTCTGCCAACCCCGGCCGCCGATGTCCGGCGTGTTGCCGCCGTGGTACTCGTAGAAGCCGTAGAGCACCTGGATGCCGGCGGCCGTCAGGCGCTGTGCCTTGTCCCGCAGTCCGGCGACGCTGCAGGTGCGGTTCGGCGCCTCTCCGCAGTAGTTCGGGTCCTTGATGTCGAGCCAGACCAGCGACAGACGGCGTCCCGCGTTGGCGTTGGAGAGGATGCGGTCGATCATGCTGTCGAAGCTGGGGCCCAGCCGATTCTCGCCGGCCGAGGAACAGTCGTGCCAGGCACGCCATTCGTTCGGATTCCACCAGGCACAGACGTCCACCTCGATCGCGTTGGCGCCGTGGTTGATCGCCGCGTCCACACCGTCCAGGGTGTCGACCCGGTGCGCGATGGCATAGATCGCCTGACGCTGATCGGCCGCCGCCGCCGGAGTCGTACCGAGCAGGGTGACGGCGACAAACCCGCACAAGGCCGCCACCAGCGCCGCCAATTGCCGTGGCCTGGTGCCACGCCGTGGGTGAGTGGTCAAGACGCTACTCCTTCGTTCGGGTCATTCGGGTGTCCCGGGGCGCACGACCACCGAGCGTCGACATCCGCGTCGACGTCGGCGGGCGGGTGCACGCCGGATCGGCTGCCGCAACGTTCGGCGCGCACGCTCGCCCGCAGAGCCGACCGGCTGAGTCGGGCCCGCAATCGCCGTGACGCCATTGGCAGTTGGTCCATCGGCTGTTGACGCCGGGTTCTTCAACGTGAGCATCACAAACGTCACGCGGCGGCCACGGATCGGGTTGCATGCGCTTGCGAACAACCGCGGGCGGCATACCCGACCGGCGCGGCAGCCGGGCCGGCCGCTCGCCGAAACGAACTCGGAGAATCACCGGTTCGTGCGGGGGAGGCCGCGCGCGGCCTCCCCCACCCGACCCGGCGCGGCTCGGACCTGGGCTCCGCAGAACACGGCGGCAACGCAACCGGCCACAACATCGACGGGCTCCTGCGCGGCACCACCCTGCCACCGCGCTCATCCGACTCGGCCTGGCCGACTTCGCGACCACCGTCGCGGCATCCCCGGCTCTCGAACGGCTATCGACCCGTCCATGGGGACGTCGGACGACAAGGGCGCCGAGGCGCTCCGCACCGGTCGGCCGCTCGGGCATCCACGGGCGGCGGCCCTCGGCCACCACTTCATCACCACCACGATGCACAAGCGCGTCGCCGCCGCGCCCGACCCCGACCACGCTCAGGAGCCCAACGGCAACAACGACAAGGCTTACCGCTACGTCACCGGGCGACCGACCCGCCCGGGACGCGCGAGTGTGAAAGTCGCCGGGCGCGGTCCCACCGCAGTGGTTTCGATGCCCCACACCCACACCACCACCCGTCCGACACCGAACCGGTATGTGCGCAGCCCCCGACCCACCGGGACCCGCCGGTCGGTAGGGCGCCCGGAGCGCGATGCCACGTCCGACAGCGGGTTCGGGCGCGGACACGATCCGCGGCTTCGGCCACCGGCTCCCGGACCCGGCCGACGCCGACGCGTCGCTCGTGAACGCGGCCGAGCCCCCTGGTCGACGGCGACATCACCGGCGCCTGCGTCACCGCGATGTCGCCGCCGCGCCCGGATCGGGGCGTGGTCCGGTCGGACCCAAGCAGGTCCGGTCAGACCTTGGTCCACTGGGCCCACGTCAAGGTCCAGCCGCTCCAGCCGTTGTCCGCGTCGATGACCCGCTCCGGCGAGTTGATCACCTCGACCACGTCGCCGACCAGCGAATTCGCATAGAACCAGGCGCCCGGTTTGCCGGCGTCGCCACCGCCGACCACATCCTCCAGGCCGACACAGCCGTGGCTGGTGTTCGACCGGCCGAACGGCGGGTTCGCCTTGTCCTTGAACCAGTGGTTGCCGTGCACGTAGGTGCCGCTCGTGCTCAGCCGCATGCTGTGCGGGACGTCCGGGATGTCGTACGAGTCGGCGCCGAAACCCACGCTCTGCCCGGACATCCGGATCGTGCCCTCCTTGGCCATGATCAGCATCTTGCCGTTGTAGGTGGTGAATTCGTCGCTGCCCAGGCTGGCCGGCAGCTTCTTGAGCAACGCGCCGTCGCGGGTGACGGTGAGGGTGTGGGCCTTGCTGTCCGCGACGCTGGTCTGCGCCCGACCGACGGTGAAGGTGACGGTCTTCTTCTGCTTGCCGTAGACGCCCGGGGAGGTCTGCTTGCCGTCCAGGTCCAGCCGGAGGGTGACCTTGGTGCCGGGCCGCCAATACTTCTCCGGACGGAAGTCCAATCGCGTATTTTCCTTGAACCAATGACCCTTGATTTCGACTGCGGGCTCCGAGGTGACCGTCACCGACCGGTTGACCAGCGCCGTGTCGGTGACCGCCTTGCCGAAGGTCAGCGACACGATCATGCCGACGCCGTAGGTCTCGTTCGCATCGATGTTGAAGTAGCCGTAGTTGGTGTTCGCCGGGGTGAGTGTGGTGAACGAGGACTGCATCGCCGACACCAGCCCGGCAGCGTCCGTGGCACTCGCGGACACCGCGTACTTCATTCCGGTCTGCAGTGCCGCCGACGGGGCCCAACTGGCCCCGTCCGGTGCGATGGCGCCCTCGACGGCCGTGCCCTCGGCGGTCTTCACGACGACCTCGGTGAGCTTCCCGGCGGTCGCGGTGACCTTGAGCGCGCCGTCGGTGGCCACGCCCGTCGCGCCGTCCTGCGGGGTGACCGTGACCACCGCCTTGGACGTCTTCGGCGCGTCGCCGCCGGGATCCTTGGCCCGAGCGGTGGACTTGCCGTCGCCGGGGCCCTTGCCGCCCTTGTCGTCCTTCGAATCGCCGCTGCTGCACGCGCCTGCGCCCAACAGGGCGACGCACAGCGCCAACGCCGGCAGGACGCGGCGGGCGCGCCGCGCCGGAGACCTCCTCGGGTCTTCTCGGGTGGTATTCGGCATGCGCTCTCCTCGGTTGTGGTTCCCGAGGGAATGACAACCGCGGCCACCGAACACGTCACGGGGTCTGCGCATGACGTGTATCACCGCTCGAACCGGGAACCGGGAGCACCCGAACCACGGTGTGAGCAGCGGAGGTTCGCCGCCAGGCCGGCTTGGGCATGGGCATGCCTGTCGACCCCGCCTGTCGACCCCACCACCCGGAAGTCCGGCCGACCCGGCTCGGTCAGAGCTTGCGGGCGACTCCGCCGAACTCGATCCATTCCGCGGTCTCCTGGGTCGGCCCGGGCGTTCCGTCCGGGCGCCAGGTGGAGACCTCGACGAGGCCGGGGTCGAGCAGTTCCAGACCGCTGAAGTACGTCTCGACGTCCGCCGCCTCGCGGACGCGCCCCCAATTGCCCTGGGTAGCGGTGAGCATGAAGTCGCTCAGACGCTCGCGTACTTCGGAATCCGCCGAGACCAGGTGCGAGATGACGACGAAGCTGCCCGGGGCGAGTCGGTCCATGACGCGTCCGACCAGAGCCGCCGGTTCGTCGCTGTCCGGCAGGCAATGCAGGACCGAGACGAACAGCGCCGCGGTCGGCTCGGTGAAGTCGATCAGCTTGGCCACGTCGGCGTTGCCCATGATCGCGTCGGTGTCCCGAAAGTCCGCGGTGATCACGGTCGTTCGGTCGTTGTCCGCGAGAATCGCGCGTCCGTGCGCCAGCACGATCGGGTCGTGGTCGATGTAGGCGACGCGCGACGCCGGGTCCACGCGCTGTGCTATCTGGTGCACGTTGTCCTGGGTGGGCAGGCCGGATCCGTGGTCGAGGAACTGCCGCACGCCGTACTCGCTCGCCAGCACCCGGACCGCGCGCTGGAGGAAACGTCGATTGTTGATCGCGAGCGCCCGTGTGCCCGGCGCCGCCTTGGACAGTTCCTCGGAAGCCTCTCGGTCGGCCCGGTAGTTGTCCTTGCCGCCGAGATAGTAGTCGTACATTCGCGCCACGCTGGGAACCGTGAGATCGAACCCGCCGGGCGGGCCGACCCTGGCCTGGCCCCGGGCTTCATCCTGCGCGTCGATCGGGCGCTCTGCCATGCGAATCCCCTACGTATATCAGGCGATTGACTGCGCGTCACACGATATGAACACGCCGGACACAGCCTAACCGATGCTTGATCGAGTCCATGTCCTGCCATGCTGTGGCCCCGCCGCGACACGAGATCACCTCCCGCCTCCGGCCGGCCGGCCGATCGCCGCCGGCCCCGTCGAAGGCGCCTGCCGCCGGCCGACCGCCTCGACAGCCCCGGCGCCCGTTCGGGACTCGACGGCACCGAAGCCCGAAGCCCGTCCACGCCGAACCGACACGAGTGGCATACCTACCGGTCGCCGGTCGCCGGTCGGTGCCGACGCCGAACGGCGGCGCCGGTCACCCGCGATCCCGCGACCGCGACAGGCGCCGTCCGCTCCCGCCTTCTACCGTGGAGAAATGGCCCACCCCCACCGAGCGTCGGAGAGATCGCGATACTCGGGCGCGACACGCACGTCCCGGACCGACTACGCCGGTGCCGTCTACGGATCCCTGCTCGCGGCCTCCGTGGTGGCCACCGCCGGGACGCTGGGCCAGTACCCGCGACTCGAACTCAGCATCCTGCTCATCGTCACCGGTCTCGTCTTCTGGGCCGCCCACGTCTACGCCCGCCTGGCCGGTGAACGCGTCCGCGGCTCACGTCCCACCCCTGCCGAACTGCGCCGCGTCGCACGCCACGAACGGTCCATCGTCGAGGCCGCCGTAATCCCCGCGGTAACCGTGGCCGTGAGCCCCCTCCTCGGCCTCGGACTCGCCGCCACCGCATGGCTCGCGCTCGGCATCGCCGTGATCCAGCAGGTCGTCTGGGCCTCCCTCGGCGCCATCGCCGCCGGCGCCGGCCGCAAGCAGGTGGCCGCCGAAGGCGCGGTGAACCTCCTCCTCGGCCTGACCATCGTCGCCGCCAAGGCGGCGCTGGGCCACTGACCGGCACCCGGTTCGCCCGAAGCCGCGCAGCGGTACGCATGCCGGGTCGCCTTGTCGCCCGTCGGTCCCGCCGTCCGCGCCCCCGCCCCGGCACCGGTCCGAAGCGAGGCTCGACCCCCACGCGGGCAACGCTCCGCCTGCCGACACCCGTTCGACGCATCCCGGCCAGGGCGGCGATCAGGGGCCTGCCCACTCCCCGAGCATGCGGAGCGTCGAAGCCGGCGGGCCGACCCTGGGATTCGAGGCCCGGGGCGGTGAATTCGTCCGCATGGAGCACCGACGGTGCGCCGACCTTCCGCTTCCCCCTTTCGGCCCTGAGGCCGCCTGTCCCCGACACCTCGGCAAGATGGCGGTGTCGGCAACCAGGATGGCGGTGTCTGCAACACGGAAGACCACGCCGACGGGCCGAACGAGCACGTGGGCTCACACCACACCCACGTCCGTCCCGGTCGCCGGTGGTCGAAACCGTCGGGTGCCCCCGTGCGACGGAAGGTGTGGCAACACGAGGCGGGCCCGGTCCGTGCCGGCGCTCGCCGTGAACCCTCCGCGACCGGCGCGCGAGACTACGCCGCACGTGCCGAGTCAGGGCTGCCCCACCCCGGGAATCGGCCGAGAGTCGAGATGCGTCCCCACCCGTCCGCTGCTGCAATGACGAAGGTGACGGTCACCGGTCGGTCCCCGAGCCATCCCCCGCCGCGAAAGCGCGTAGGCGGACCGTACCGAAACACTCCGACGACCCGACCCGACCGGACGAGGAGCCCACATGAGCAACGAACCCAACGAGCCCGGCCCGATCGACTACCTGGTGATCGAGTTCCCCGGAAGTCGGATGACCGGCGAGGGCCTACCCCTCCTGATCGATCTGGTCGATCGCGGCATCATCCGGGTGCTGGATCTGATCTTCATCCGCAAGGACTCGGACGGATCGGTCCGAGGAGTCGAACTCGCCGACCTGACCGGAGACGATCGCCTCGACCTCGCCGTCTTCGAGGGAGCCTCCTCGGGGCTGCTCGCCCAGGACGACATCGACGACGCGAGCAGGGTGCTGGAGCCCGGCAACTCGGCAGCAGTCCTCGTCTACGAGAACGTGTGGGCCGGCCCGCTCGCAGCCGCCTTGCGCCGTGGCGGAGCCCGGCTCGTCGCCAATGGGCGTATCCCGGTCCAGGAGATCGTGGCGTCTCTCGACGCCGCCGAGGCCAGGGCCTGAGCCGCTTCCGAACGCTGTTCCCGCATCAGTGAGGAGACAGATCATGCCCGGCCTTCTTCGCGGCATCGCCCGCACCGCCGTCGTCGCCGGAACCGCCACCGCGGTCTCCAACCGGGTCTCCCGGCGCCAGGGCGGTCGCTGGGCCCAGCAGGAATCACAGCAGACCGCGCCCCAACCCGCCTACGCCGCCGAACCCGCCCCACCCGCACCGGCGGACGACATGAGCAGCAAGCTCGCCCAACTCAAGGAGTTGGGCGAACTGAAGGAGCAAGGCGTGCTCAGCGAAAGCGAGTTCGAGGCTCAGAAGGCCACGATCCTCGGCTCCTGACCTCGGGTCGGAGGACATCGGCCCGCCGGAAGCGCCTGCGGCGCGGCACCGGGCGGGCCTCGATCCACACGAGCGGCCCGTCCGGCGCCGCCATCGGGATCGCCCTGATCGTGACCTATCGGCGGAGCCGGACGCTCGTGGGACGGCACGGCGGATGCCCGTTCACAAGCCCCACGCGGGACGCACATCACGGAACCCCCGCCCGGTCGCAAGCACCGAAACCTCGGCTTCCACCCGCCCCGGTGGCGTAACTCGGAGTGCATGACTCGGTACGCTCTGCACATATTCAAGCCGTGTACGGCAATTCTTCCGCAGCCGCCCGGAGAGTGACATGAGTACGCAGTCAGAGCCGCCCCACGACGGGTCCGCCCGGGCCGACCACGTGCCGGACCACCACCGGGGCTCGCGCGCGGGGCGGATCGCGATGAGCATCGTCTCGGCAGTGTTGATCACGCTCACCTGCGTCCTGGTACCGGTCTCGCTGATCACCGTGTGGGTGCACGACATCGTGCTGAACACCGATCGATACGTCTCGACGGTCGCCCCGCTCGCGTCGAACCCCGCGATCGAGGCCGCGATCGCCGACCGGATCACCGAGGCGGTCGACGTTCGGGTCGACGGCAAACAGGTCACCTCGGACCTTGCGGCCTGGTTGGAGTCCCAGGGGTTGCCGCCTCGGGTCGGCAACGCCGTGAAGTCGCTGGCACCGCAGTTGGACGACGCGGCGACCCAGGCCGCCCACAAGGCGGCGACGCGTTTCGCCCGGAGCGACAGGTTCGAGACCGTCTGGAAGAGCGCCAACCGCACCGCGCATTCGGCGCTCGACCACGCGCTCACCGGCAAGGGGCGGGGCGCGGTCGGGGTCGACGAGGGCACCGTCACCCTCGATGTCGGCGCCGCCGTGGACTCGGTCAAACAGGACCTCGTGAACGCCGGAGTCAGCCCTGCGGACAAGATTCCCGACGTCGACAAGCAAATGGTCCTCGTCCAGTCCGACAAGCTGGAGAAGTTCAGGAACGCGGCGCACGCGCTCGACGTGCTCGGCAACTGGTTGCCCATCATCGCCGTCGTCCTCGGCGCGATCGGGGTACTCCTGGCCCGGCGTCGACGCCGGGCCCTGGTCACCACCGCTCTCGGCGCCGCCTTCGGCTGCCTGGTCGTGGCCATCGCCCTGGTGATCGCGCGGCGCTTCTATCTGGACCACCTGCCCGCTCAGGTGCAGTCCCCCGCCGCGGCCTCGGCGATCTTCGACACACTGCTGCGCTTCCTGAAGAACAGCCTCCGCACCGGGATCGTCCTGGGTCTGGTCGTTGCCATCGGCGCCTACCTGTCCGGGCCGGGGCGACTGCCGCTGGCCCTGCGCGGATCGATGGAGCGTGCTGCCGACTCCGTCGCGCGGTGGGCCGACACCCACGGGCTGCACACGGGGAGGACGGGCACCTGGGTGGCCGCTCACCGTCGGTGGCTCGCCATCGGCGCGCTCCTGGTCATCGCCCTGTGGTTCGCGCTGTGGAACCACCCGACCGGGCTGACGATCCTGCTGCTCGTGGTCGTACTCCTGGTTCTGCTCGCGATCATCGCGCTGTTGGCCGCGACCGGACGAACGACGCTCTCACGGACACAGACCACGAACGGGCGGCCGGGTCCGGTCGGTGGCGGTACGCCGTGATCCGTTCGACCCCGGATCGGGTCCGGCGACGAGCGTGACGGACCCCGGGCACGACGCGGTCGCGATCCCACCCGCCCACGCCCGGGTCCGGCCGATTTCGGTGTCCGCCGCGGCTCGCTCGGCGGCCGTCGGGTCGCCTTCCGGTCGCGTGGCGGGGCACGCCGGTCGGGGCCCGCTGCTCAGCCGCTTCGGATGAGGTGGACGAGCGGGTGCCGCCGTAGACTTGATACCAGGCCGCCGTACGGTGCGAGCATCGGTGTCCGCACAGTCGCGCGGAGCGCCCGGGCGGTGGCGAGCACGCCGGAGAAGGCGAAAATCCCGGGCGGCATCCAGCGGCGTATCCCACGGATACCGGATGGCATGCCGGGGGGCGGTCCCGACTTTTGCAGATCCCACCGGGGTCGAGCGAAGGAGACCGACAATGGACTATCCACTCCTGAACGCGTTCTGGACCATGCTCTGGTTCTTCCTGTGGATCCTCTGGATCATGCTCCTCTTCCACGTGTTCGGGGACATCATCCGCGACGACTCCCTCAGTGGATGGGCCAAGACGGGCTGGCTGGTCCTGTGCGTGATCCTGCCGTTCATCGGCGTCTTCGTGTACTTCGTCGCCCGCGGGCGCGGCATGGGCGAACGCGACCGCCACCGGGTCGAGCAGCAACAACAGGAATTCCGCTCCTATGTGCGGGAAGCCGCGGCCACACCGGGCACGTCCGAGGAACTGGCCCGCATCGCCGAGCTCAGGAACGACGGTGACCTCACCGTCGAGGAGTACGAACGAGCCAAGGCCAAGATCCTGGCCTGAGGCCGCGGCCGAGGCGGGACAGCCTCCGGGCACGCACCACCGGGTCGCGGGACGCCGCCCGGACACGAGACCGAGAGGCGACAGCCGATGTGCCGATGGCTTGCCTACACGGGAACGCCCGTACTACTCGACAACATCCTGTACAAACCGACGCACTCGCTGATCGACCAGAGTCTGCACTCTCGGTTGGGCGTCGAGACCACCAACGGCGACGGGTTCGGCGTCGGGTGGTACGTGCCCGGCATCGACGCTCCCGCGCTCGTCCGGGACACCGGTCCGGCGTGGAGCAGCCGTACTCTCCGGGAGATCGCCGAGCACGTCAGCTCTCCGCTGATCTTCGCTCACATACGGGCGTCGACCGGGACCGCGGTGCAACAAAGCAACTGTCATCCGTTCCGACACGGGCGCTGGATGTGGATGCACAACGGCGCCATCGCCGATTTCCACCGCGTGAAGCGGGACCTCGCCCTGGCCGTCGATCCGCAACTCTTCCCGGACATCGAGGGATCCACGGACTCCGAGCTGATGTTCTTCCTGGCCCTGACACACGGCTTGGAGCAGGACCCGCCGGGGGCCGTCGCGCGGATGGCCGGTCTGGTGGAACGCATCGGTCACCGGCACGACGTGGAGTTCCCGCTGCAGATGACGGTCGCGCTGAGCGACGGACAACGGTTGTGGACCTTCCGCTACTCCAGCCGAAAAGCCTCACGCTCGCTTTTCTACAGCACTCGCGTGGAAACGTTGCGAGCGTTGCACCCCGATACCGGGTTCCTGCGCGGAATATCCGACGATACTCGCCTGGTCGTGTCGGAACCGCCCGGCGATCTGCCCGGGGCCTGGAACGAGGTCCCCGACGGCAGTTGCGGCATCGTGCAGCCCGGAACGGATGAACTGCTCGAATTCACACCCCTGCCCGCATAGCGTCCACCGCTTCCACCACCAGCGGCAGGCGCGGCCGGGATCGCTACGTCCGCGCCGAGCGGGGTTGGGTCGTGGGGATGCGCCCGGTGAAGAACAGGGCGAGGAGAGCGCTGAGGGCGAGGACGGCGAGCGCCGCCCGCAGGCCGTCGAGTCTGGCTGCCTGGTTCTCCTCGATGGCGGCCTGTTTCACCTCCGGCGTCAGGTGGGTCTTGTCGAGGGCGGAGTCGAGTTGCTCGTCCGACAGGAAGGGCGCGCCGCCTTCGAGTTCCACGGTCGCCCGGCTCGTGACCGACGCCGGAATCGCCGGGTTCCGCTCGATGGCGGCCAGGAACGACGAGGTCATGGCGGCGATCAGCAACGACCCGGCGAGCGCCGTGCCGATCGAGGCGCCGAGGTTGGTGACCGCGTTCTGCACGCCGCCGACCTCCGCGCTCCGTTCGTCCGGGAGTGCGGATACCGTGACCGATCCGAGCTGCGACGCCAACGCGCCCATGCCGAGTCCGATCAGCAGGAGCGGCACGGTGACGATCTCGGGGCCCGCGTCCGCGTCGAGCGCGGCCATCATGGCGACCGCCCCCGCGAGCAGTGCCAGGACGCCGAGTCGCACCACGCGTCGCGGCGAGACGTCCGGGAGGAAGCGCGGGATCAGGATCGCGGCGGCCAGCAGCGTGAGCGAGAGCGGCAGGATACGCGCACCGGTCGCCAAGGCCGATAGGCCCAGCGCGATCGACAGGTAGAGCGGAACGACGAAGAACACGCCCATCTGCACGAGGTACTGGAAGAAGAACATCGTCAGACCGCCGGTGAGTTGCCGATTGCGCAGCATCGACGGATCCACGAGCGGATCCCCGCCCCGGGCCGACAGCCGGGTCTCCCAGGACAGGAAGAGCAGGACGAGGGCCACTCCGGACAACATCAGCCACACGACCATCGAGACCCCCAACCAGGCCGGCGCGTCGGGCTTCGGCCGAAACCACCCCCACTCGGCCGACCGGAGCACGCCGAATACGAAGACCCCGAGCCCGGCGGCGGACAACACCGCGCCGACGACGTCCAGGCGCTCCCGCGCGCCGACCGGCGCGTCGGCGACCCGGGCCGCGAGTACCAGGATCACCGCCACGAGCACCACCTCGCCGGCGAAGACCCAGCGCCAGGAGAAGTAGGTCGTCGCCACACCACCGATCAGCGGGCCCGCCGCGATCGCCACGGCCCCCGCCGCGGCAACGAGCCCGTACGCGGAAGGGCGCCGCTCCGCCGGGAAGTTTCCCGCCACCAGCGCCACGATCGCGGGCAGGATGAGCGCCGCGCCGACTCCCTCCAAAAGCGCCCAACCCAGCAGCAACACCGACAGGTTCGGGGCCAGCGCCGTGGTCAGCGAACCACACCCGTAGATGCCGCACCCGATCATGAACCCGCGCCGACGACCGATGAGCCCGCCGATCTTGCCCCCCGGAATCATGAGCATCGCCATCACGAGTGTGTAGGCCGTGATCGCACCCTGGATCCCGGTCACCGTCGTGCCCACGTCCTCGGCCACCGTCGCGATCGACACGTTCATGACGGAACTGTCCAGTGCCATCAGGAACTGCCCCAGGACAAGCGGAATCAACACCAGTCGTGGCCCTGCGGAACGCACCGGTTTGTCCATCGCGGCTGTCATGGCCACATGGTCCCAACGTCGCGTGCGAGGGCCGATCCACCGCGCCGCGACGTCAGCCGGATGGCCGGATGGCGGGCGCCGACCTCGAAGTGTTGTGTAACGAGGCCCGAGGGGTGGTACCGAGTGCGGCGAAGCCTGCGCACGACTCCGCTCCACCATCACCCACGTGAGGACAACCATGGTCCTTGATCTCGTCCTCATCGGAACGGCCATCACCCTGGGACCGATGCACAACTCCGCGTTCATTCTGTTGTTGTCCGCGGACAGGGGGTTGTTGCACGGGCTCGTGTTCACCCTGACCTGGCTCGTGGAACTCGTCGTGGTGGTCGCGGCGGTGTTGCTGCTGACCGGGGGCAACCCGCCTTCGCGACACAGCGCGCCCTCGACGACGGGTCTGGTGATCAAGCTGACCGTGGGCATCGCGCTGGTGGTCTACGGCGAGCGCAAACGACGCAAGGGCGTCACCCGTTCCCGGGGGAACCCGAGGTGGATGGCCCGGCTGGACCGTGTTTCCCGGTGGACCGCGGCCGGGCTCGCCGTCCTGCTCCAGCCGTGGGCGATGGTCGCCGCCGGCGGCGCCACCGTGATGAACGCGAACCTGTCCTCGGCCGTCACGTTCGTGGCCCTGATGGGCTATTTCCTGCTCGCCTCGGCCACTCTGCTCGGGATGGAGCTGTACGCGACCTTCGCACCGGCCCGGGCACAAGACGAACTCGGGCGGCTGCGTACCGCCATCAGTACCCACCAGGACCAGGCGATCGTCATCCTGTCGCTGCTGCTGGGCCTGTGGTTGGCCGCGAAGAGCACGTACGAACTCGTCAAACTCGCATAGCCGCAGCCACCCCGAACACACCGGGGCCACCGGGGAGACCGGGCACGGCCGCTTCGCGCACTCGACCGCGTGCGAACCCCCGAGCGGCGTATCGGCGCGTCGAAACCGGGGGCTCAGCCCTCGGATTCGCGGATCGAAGCGGCGATCTCGATACCCAGGGCCTCGGCGATGTGGGAGGCCGCGGTCATCACTCGCGCGGTGCCGACCACGGGCGCGATCGCCACCAGGACGTCCTGGATCTGCTCCGGCCTCAGGTCCGCCTCCGAGCCGGCCTCGAAATGGGCCACGTAGGACACCGGCGGCGCGTCCATGGCGACGAGAGCGGCGATACGAGTGAGAATCAGGGCTTCCCGCGTCAGGCCGCATCGTTCCACCGAGTCGAGGGTCATGGCGGCCAGGGTGTCCAGGACGGGCGTGTCGGGCGATGTAGTCATGATGATCTTCCTTGCCGAATGCGGTGCCCGGCGGGCGTCACGCGCCCCGATGGAGCGCGCACGCACGCCGGCCTGCGATCCCCCTCTTTCGACCCTAGAACCGCACGTCCCCGAAGGCACCTCGGCGAGACGGCGGTGTCCGCGGGGCCGAACCATCGGGCCGGTGGCATCGTCCGCGCCGGCGGGATTCATGGCGACGCGAACGCGGCGGAAGGCGGCGGGATTTGCTCCCCGGTCTCGTGTTCGTACGGCGGGCGAATCCCTTCGCGATCGGCGCGCATGCGCGTGCGGCGAACACCGACGGCGACGACGCCTCGTCGCCGTGTCGTGCCCGCTTCGCGACTGTTCGTCCCCTAGGCTCGCCTTTCGCGACATGGAACCTTCGACCGGTGGAGGGCGGGAATCGACCGCGAACCGCTCATCCGGACGCAGGCATCCTGGCTGCGTCCCGCCTTGCTGCTGCGTGTCCTCAATCGGTTCCAGAAGATCGCTGGTTTCGATCGTTCGATGGCTCTGGCCTCCGGTGCCCTGACCGCGCTGATCCCGCTCACGGTGTTGAGCGGTGCCGTCTTCGGCAGTGAGGCCGCCGATCGCATCATCAACCGCTACGGGCTCACCGGTGCGGGTGCCGAGGCCGTCAGGTCGGTATTCTCCGCCGAAACCACGAGTACCGGGGTCGGTGTCTTCGGCACGGTGTTCCTGACCATCTCGGTGCTGAGCTTTTCCCGGACCATACAGCGACTGTTCGAACAGGCCTGGGACCTGAAACCGCTCGGTGTGCGCAATACCCGCAACGGCCTGTGGTGGATCTGCGCGCTCAGCGTCTACCTGGCGCTGACCGGGTGGCTCTACGTGGTCCTGGGCGGAGGACGCCTGGGGCTTGCCGCTGCGGTGTGCGAAGTACCACTGACCACGGTCTTTCTCGTCTGGAGCGGCTCGATGCTCACCGCGAAACGGCTTTCGGGGACGGTCCTGCTTCCGTTCGCCGCCGCCGCGGCGGTCCTGACCGCGGCCTATTCGGTGGTCGCGACCATCTATCTGCCGCCCCTGTTCAATTCCTACGCCTCGCGCCACGGCGCGGCCGGCGCGGTCTTCGGGATGGCGACGGTGCTCTTCGGTGTGATGCTCATCCTCGTCGTGTCGGCGGCGGTGGGGCGGGAGGTGCAGGAGGAACTCGCCCGGATCCGTCAGGGTAAACGCCCGTCCCAGGACGAGGTCCGGCGCCAGTGGGACGACATCGTCGATCAGACGCGGTCGCGTTGGCGCACCGTGCGCAAACGGCCCCTGCACCATCGGCCCGAGGACTCGGCTCGATGATCACCGCACCGGCGATCGACTGAAAGTCGCGGCCCGAACGCCGGTGGTCACCACGGCCGCCGGGGCCGCCGGCGCTCCCCCGCGCGGTGTGCGCCGAACCGGGTCGAACGGCCCTGTCCGCCGGGCAACGCGGCCCTGTCACCGTGCCGACCTCGGCGGCAGGCTCGTGGTGTCCGCCCGAAGACGTCGTCGACGCCGCGGCGACTCGTCGCACAGCAGCCAGGGGGTTCGCATGTTGCACCGGAAGATCGAGGACGTCATGACGCGCGAGGTCGCCGTCGTCGGTCCCGACGTCGAGTTCCAGGACATCGTCGCCGTACTGGACGCCCGCCGGATCAGCGCCGTGCCGGTCGTCGACGACGAGCGGCGGATCCTGGGCATCGTCTCGGAAGCCGACCTGCTGCGCGCCCAGGTGGAGCAGGCCGAGGACGACCACCGCTTGCCCGGCCTGCGCCGGTTGACGAGCCGCCGCACCAAGGGCGAGGGCCACACCGCGCGCGACCTGATGACCACGCCCGTGCTGAGCGTGGAACCCATGTCGAGCACGCTGCGCGGCGCGCGTCTGATGGACCGCCACCACGTCAAGCGCCTCCCGGTGACGGACGACCATGGTCACCTGGTGGGCATCGTCAGCCGCTGCGACCTGCTGCGCACCTTCCTGCGCCCGGACACCGAGATCCGGGCCGAGATCGAGCAGGACGTGTTGCGCACCGCGTTGTGGTTGGAGCCCGGCACGATCGGGGTGGACGTGCGGGACGCCGTCGTGTGCCTGTCCGGGAACGTGGACAACCGCAGCCTCATCGACATCGTGCTTCGCCTGTGTCGGGCCGTCGACGGCGTCGAGAGCGTGACCCACACCCTCACCTTCGACTTCGACGACAGCCACATCAGGCCCGGCCCGGCGCACTCCGTCCGCCGCACTCCGGGCCGTTGAGGAGGATCCCGTGTTCCACACCACCGGCCGGATCGGCCACATCCCCAAAGAACACCTGGACCGGCTCCTGGCCTTCGGCCGACCGGTCACGTTCGAATCGGGCTCCCGCCTGTTCGAGGAAGGCCGACCGGCCCGCAACTTCTGGTTCGTCGAAAGCGGCTCCGTCTGTCTGGACATGCACGTCCCCGGCCGGCACGCGGTCACTGTGGAGACCCTGGGCAGCGGGGAACTCATCGGCTGGAGCTGGCTGTTCCCGCCCTACCGTTGGCATCTGGGCGCGCAGGCCGTCAGCACCGTCCGCGCCCTGGAATTCGACGCCGCGGCCATGCGTGCCGAGTGCGAACGCGACCCCGATTTCGGGCGCGCGATCACCCTCGCGTGCGCACAGGTGATCGCCGGCCGGCTCCGGGCGAGCCGGCTGCGGCTGCTGGACCTGTACGGGCCACAGGCGTCGGCGGAGCAGGACCCCACGCAGAACTGACAGCCGGCAGGGCCCCGGACGACGCGCTCCCGGCGTCCCGGGGCCTGCGGCACGCCTGCGGGCGAACGGCGAGGACCACGCCCGATTCATCGGTCCGGGGTAGGCAACCGCCGGTCTCAGGTCCGGTGTCGCTCGTTGCCCTGGTGCAACTCGGTGACGTAGACCGCCGCTTGGACCCGGCGTTCGAGGCCGAGTTTGTTCAGGACCGCCGAGACGTAGTTCTTGACCGTCTTCTCCGCCAGGCCCAGGCTTTCGGCGATCTCGCGATTGGTCTGCCCCTGGGCGATGTGCTCCAGGACCTGCTTCTCGCGCTCGCTGAGTCCCGTGGGGCCGGGCTCCGCGGCCGGGCCGTTGCGCACCCGTTCCAGGACGCGCGTGGTCACCGCCGGGTCCAGCAACGACTGCCCCGCCGCGACCGCGCGGACGGCGGCGATCAGGTCCCGGCCGCGGATCTGCTTGAGCACGTATCCCGCCGCGCCGGCCATGATCGCCGCGAACAACGCGTCCTCGTCGTCGTACGAGGTCAGGATCAACGCGTTGATCTCGGGAAAGCGCGAGCGCACCTCGCGACACACGTCGATGCCGCTGCCGTCCGGCAGGCGCCCGTCGAGAATGGCGACGTCGGGACGCAGCGCGGGGATGCGCCGGGCGGCCTCGGCGGCCGAGCCCGATTCACCGACGATCTCGATGTCGGGTTCGCCACCGAGCAGATCGGCGAGACCCCTGCGAACCACCTCGTGGTCGTCCAGCAGGAACACGCGGATGGGCGATGTCGACACGGGCCTCCTCCGGAGGTCGGGACGTAGCTCCGTTGTCGGACGTCGCGGACGTCCGTACCTGTCACGCTGTCACCGTATCGGGCGCTGCAACCCCGGGAGAACGGTCGGCAGGTCGCGATCGGTCAGGCGCCGAGCAGCGCGTCGTCGGCCTCGATGAATCGACCCCACGTTTCGCGCCACGCTCGACCATCGGGCTCGACTCGGGCGGCCCGCGTGTCGTTCGTGTGAGAACCGTTCCCGTCGACGTGTCGTCGCGTCCGAACGGCGATCGAACGGGTTCCCTGAAAGTGCGACACGAGCGGACGTCGCTGCGAGGGGATCGCCGCCGGCCGACGATTCCCCCACCCGCGTGGACGGAGGATCGTCATGACCGGCGTTGAAGGGCAGGCACCCGTCCGTGGTGGGTGTCGACGGAACTTCCGCGGCGCGGCCGGCACGGGCGTGGCGGTCGACAGGGCCGACCGGCGGGGACTGCCGTTGTCTCCGGTACACGAGTTGGACGGGCCGGCGGAGTCGGCGGCCGGGCCCTTCGCACTCGCCCCCGGTGGAACACGGGAAGAAGTCCGTCGATCCACCGGCCGGCGGATCCTCGACGAAGCCGAGGCCCTGGCGACGGCGCGATGCCCCCCGCGTGTCGGTCGATCGGATCCTCGTGGACGGATCGCCGAACGCGGCTGTGCGCCGCGTTCGGCCGGACGCCGCGATCATCGTCGTCGGCTCGCGATACCTGTCGTCGGTACGGGAGGTGATGACCACGCGCGCGATCGGGGTGCCGCTCGTCGCCCATGCTCGTTGCCCCGTGGTCGTGGTGCCACGGAACGAGGAGGCCCCAGGGCCCGGCTGACGGGCATCGGCGATCGAACCGGTTCGAGTCCGCTGCCGCGCACCCCGGGATCGGCGACCACAGTATCGACGACGGTCCGACGCCTGGATCGATCCTCGTCCGGCCTGTCGCATCCGACCCCGCGTCGGCACCTCGCCGATGCGTCGAACGAGGAGTGCACCATGAACGACGAAACCGCGGGAACCCGTCGCCCGGACCTCCATGCCTTGTACGACAACATTCGCGCCCGGGGTGACGCGATGGGCCTGTCATCGACGGAGATCACGGAGCGATCGGGGCTGCCTGCGGCGTGGCTGGCAGACCTCGCGAACGGCACGGCCCCGTTGTCGCGCGCCGCACTGATCCACCTTTCGAAAGTGCTGCACACCACGCCCGAGCGCCTGCTGACGGCGTCGACCGTCGCCTCGGAGACCGTCGACACGTCACCACACTCCGAGACGGCGCGGTCCGCCGACCGCGAGCTGGTGGAGATGGGTGAGTCCGAGTGTTACGCGCGTCTGGCGCTGCAGGAGGTCGGCAGGGTGGTGCCGGCGAACGAGGCGGAGCCGTTCGCGTTGCCCGTGAACTACATCCTTGACGGCAGGGATGTCGTCTTTCGTACGGCCCGTGATTCCTCGCTCTGCACGCTCAGCGGGCCCGTGGCGTTCGAGGTCGACGAGGAGATCCGTCCGGCCCGGCTGGGATGGAGCGTCCTGATCAACGGCCGGGCGGAGCGGATCGAAGACCCGCGAGCGATCGCCCGCTTGGCGGCGGCCGGTCTGGATACCTGGCCCGACGGCGGACGCGATGTGTGGTTGCGCGTGCGGCCGTATCGGATCACCGGACGCAGGGTCCGCCCACACGTGGGCAGGGCCTGAGCGCGGATCCGTGAAGACATCGGCGTGCTCGGATCGCGGATCGATATGGGCCTCTCCATCGCCGCCGCTGCACCGCGTCCGGCGCCCGTGCACGACCCGCCGGGTGCCCGGCGGTCAGCGCGGAGTGCGCAGACAGGGGTCGTGCTGCCGGCATGGTGCGAGACGCAGCCGGGCGTCGACGACGACCGCGCCGTCGGTGCCGACGGTCAGAGGATTGAGGTCGGCCTCGACGAGTGGGGGAAGTCGTCGGTCGGGCGCGACAGCCGGTGCAGGACGTCCTCCACGGCCGTGGTGTCGGCGGGTGGCGAGCCGCAATGCCCATAGAGGAGGGCGGTTGCACGGGAGCGCGTGATCTATACGCGAGCCCAAGGCCCTGCGATGTGCCCCGCGCTACGGCCCATCCTCGTCCACCAGACGTCAACACACGCACCAAGCGGACCATGCCGTAAATGCCCGGAAGCGCCGGCTTTCACCTACTCCGTCACCGAATCCTTGTCCCGTGATGACCACGAAGAGCTACCACCGGATGTGAGCCGGAGCCATTCCTCTGACAGTCCCGCCGAACACAGGATTGTCGTCCGGCTACGGCACGAACGGTCCTTTGCCCATCTGGTCGCGGATGGGCACGACGGGTGGGTTGAGGAGTGTGCGCCGTTGCCAGTTGGCGCCGTCGACGACGAGGGTGTGCCCGGAGATGAAGCGGGCGTAGGGGGAGGTGAGGAAGGTGGCGGCCCAGCCCAGTTCGCGGAGTCGTCCGACGCGCAGGGCGGGCTGCAGCGTGTCCTTCTCGTTGCTGCGGTCCACGTTGCTGCGGTCCACGTTGCTGCGGATGTCCGCCGTCATGTCCTCGTGCGGGAACAGTCCGGGGACGAGGCCGTTGACCTGGATGCCGTGGGGCCCCATTCGACGGCGAGGGTCTCGACCATGTTTTTCACGCCGGCCTTGGCGGCCGCGCTGTGGGCGAACCCGGGGCCGCCGGTCCAGGCGTAGGACGCGCCGACGTCGACGATGGAGCCGGGCGTGCCTGCGGCCAGGTGCCTGTGGGCGAATTCGCGGGCGCAGAAATGGGTGCCGTTGAGGGTGATGTCGACGACCGTCCGCCAGGCGTTGGGGGACATGTCCTCGGCCGGGACGGGGAAGTTCGCGGCGGCGTTGTTGATCAGTACGCTCGGCGTTCCGAAGTGCGCCTCGGCGGTGTCGAACGCCTGCGAGATCTGCTCGGGGTCGCGGATGTCGCATGTGGTGGCGGCGACCCGGCCGCCGAGTTTGTCGAGAGTGTCCTTCGCGGCTTCGAGATGATCGTCCTTGCGCGAGGCGACGACGATGTCGGCGCCGAGTCGGGCGTATTCGGTGGCGATGGCGGCATTTCCCGCAAAGTTGCGGATCGGGGCGGAGTCAGCGGCGCAAGCCCACAAGGCGGGGTTCGTGTTCCGGGCGGTGACGGCCGACCGCGCGTACGGCGACCCGGGCGGCTTCCGCGGCGAACTCCGCGAGGCCGGGCTGCCGTTCGTCATGGCACTGAAGCCATGGCACGGGATTCGGGCACACGCCGACCAGGCTCACACTCCCGTGGACTCCGCCCGCGTCCTGACCCGGGGTGGACGGCGGGATCCCGGCGACCGGCATCCGGTACTCCGCACCTTCCGCGACGGACACACCGAGACCCGGTGGGCCGCCGACGCGACACTCAGGTGGTGGGGCCCGGACGGTACGACCCGGCTGGTCGTCGCCACCGCCGACCCCGCGACACCGCCGACCAAGACCACCCGGTACCTCGCCACCAACTCGCCCCGCCCCGGCGACCGCGCGAGAGCGAGGCCCCGCACGCGGCCGCCGTCCCGGAGGAGATCGTGCGGATCCACCGGATCCGTCATTGGATCGAGCAGAGCTACAAGCAGGTGAAGGACGAGTTGGGTCGGGCCGGCTTCCGAGTTCGCTCCGATGTCGCGATCCGACGCCACCAGCCCCTGGTCAACTGCGCGTTCTGGTTCGTGCGCCCGGTGTCCCCGTCCCGCCGCGAGCGCGGGCCGGATACCCGCACACGCCAAACTGGACATGTGTAGCGCCCGCCGACCTGAAATACCTTCGGCTCAGCGGGCCTTCGCGACACTGTCGGGAGGACAAGACCTGATCCTGCAGTTCCCTTGATTCCCCAAGTGGCCGACAGTCAGGCGGGTCGGCCGAGGGCTGCTTCGCGGCGTGCGCCCAGTTCCGTCTGGACCCGGGCCACGTCTGTGGCGTACGTACGGTAGAGCAGCGTCAGGAACGTGCCGTTGACCAGCATGAGGATGACCAAGGCCCACAGGAACACCGTACGCAGGCCTATCGCGTCACCGAGGAACCCGGCGGCAAGGCTGAATCCCGCCCACGCCACCGCCTCGAACACCGAGAGGTAGACGGCGAACGCCGCTCCGCGCAGTTCGGGCGGCGTGATGGCCATGACCATCGGCCGGTTCACACTCGGGTTGACGCCCTGGGCGGCACCCATCAGCGCGAAGAAGACGCCGAACACGGCGATGCCGCCGTAGTCGAACTGCGTTCCGAAGTAGGCGAAAACCGCGAACACGATTTGCGCGGCCTGGAGCAGGGCGACCAGGCCGTACCGCGGGCTGATCCGGCTGACCCGGTCGGCGGCGAAACCGCCCAGGACCGTCCCCAGGAAGTAGCCGACGCCGAAGGGCAGCAGCATGACCGAGGCCGTCTCCGTGGTGAAGCCGTACACGTCCACCAGGAACACCACGCCGAACGTGCCCACCAACAGGTGCCCGGACAGCAGCCGGGAGACCAGCAGGATGACGAAGCTGCGGATCCGCAGCAGCGAACGCGCCTTGGCCCAGGTGAGCTGGGAGTGCGCGTTGCGGGTGGCCGTGTCGAGCCCGGCGAACTGTTCCTCCGACGCGCCGCGCCCTGGGTCGCGGAACCACAGCAGCAGCCCGAACCCGAGCAGGACGTTGAACGCGCCCAGGCCCCACAGGCCCCAGCGCCAGCCGTCGTCGACGCCCGCCAGCCGGCCCTTCAACGGCCCGATCAGCGCACCCACCAAGGCGATCGCCCCGAACGTCACCCCGACCGCGCGGCCGCGGGTCGAGCCGCCGAACAGGTCACTGATCACCTCGGTGACGATGGGACCCGCCGCCGCGTAACCGACCGCCAGGACCGTGTAGAAGATCAGCAGCTGGGTGAAGTTCTGCGAGAAGCCCGCCGCGACACCCCAGATCCCCCAGAAGCCGGTGGCCACGACGAGCACGGTCTTGCGTGACCAGCGCTGCGCGGCCCACACCCAGAACGGCCCGCTGAACGCGCCCGCGATCTTTGCGGCCGCGGTCAACACACCCAGCGCGCCCAGCGACACCCCGAGGGACTGCCGGATCAACGGGAACAGACTGTTGACCAGGCTCGCCTCGGTACTGTCGACAAGCATGGTGCCGCCCAGCAGGGACAGCTGCCGCAGGCGCCCCTTGACCCGGACCTCGGATTTGGGCACAGCGGTGCCCTGGCTAAGCTCCAGCATCGAGCCGTCTCTTTTCTCTGCGGGTGGATCTGCGGGGCGGGAGGGGGCGAACGCCGGTGACGGGGAGGCAACCCCGTCACCGGCTCCAAAAGCGTCAGAGCAGGGCGAGTTCCTCGGCGACCGCGCGCAGGCTCGTGACCGGGAACAGCGGACCCGCCATCGCGGCCACGTCGATCAGTGACGTGGAACCGAGCATCTGCAGCAGTTCGGAGTCCACGACGCCGGGAAGGTTCCGGCGCAGCACCTCGACCGCCAACGGATCGGCGAGCAGCGTGCGCAGCGGGGTCCGCAGCCCGAAGCGGCCCCGCGGGTAGTCCTCGGGCGCAGGCAACGGCTGAGATGAAGCAAGTGCCTGGTCACGCTGCGCCCGCACGAGCAGATGTTTGTCGGTCACCGGTCCGTCGGCGGGGAGCCCGAGTCGTTCGTACTGGCTCGGTGGCGCGTCGTTGGCCTTCATGAGGTCCACCAGAAACGAAGCCATGCGCAGTTCGGCCTCGTCGTCGATCAGCGGCACCGCCTGTTCGGGGTCGGTCTCCAGGTCGAACAGGAGCGTGCCGTGGTGGTGCGAGCCGATCAGGACGCGGCCCGGGATCCGTAGCGTGCGCACGCCCTTGGTGAAGTCGAACGGTTCGGCCAGTTCGAGGTCCGCGAGCTCGGCGGGGGAGAAGCGGCCCTTCATGTGCGTCGGCATCAGGGTGTGCTCGAACAGCGGGGTGTTCTCTGCGGTGACCGACGCGCGCATGTAGACGTAGCGGCCGTCGGTGACGTTGACGTGTCCGCCGTGGATGCCGAACAGCCCGGCCTCGCGGCCCTCGGCCTCGGCGGCGACCGGGAGCGGCGCGCCCTGCATGTCGCCGGGCCGGTCGACGCCGAAGAACTCAAGGAGCGTCGGCGCCAGGTCCACGGTCTGCACCAGGGCCGCCCGCCGTTCGCCGGCGGTGGCGTGGCGGGGGTCCCACGCGAACAGCGGGAGGTGGACGAGTTCGTTGTACCAGGGCTGGACGCTCTTGCCCCACCAGCCCTTCTCGCCGAGCAGCAGGCCGTGGTCGGTGTTGACGATCAACATCGTGTCGTCCCACATGCCGAGTTCGTCCATGGTGTCCAGGACCCGGCCCAGGGACCGGTCGCACATCGACAGGAGGGCCGCGTACTCGAACCGTCCGTGCTCGACCTGAGCCGGTGTCTCGACCACCCGCTTGTAGTCGGGCCAGTCGAAGTGCGGGCCGTCGTACTCGTGCGGGTAGAGGTTCTTGTACCGCTGGGGGCTGAAGAACGGCTCGTGCGGGTCGAACGTCTCGATCTGCACGAACCACCGGTCGGAGGCCCGGTTGGTGCGGACGAAGTCCAGGCCCGCGTCGAACGTCAGGGTCTGCGGGTGGCGGTCCTCGGTGGCCATGTGGGGGCGGTTCACCCAGTCCTGGCGGTAGCCGCCGAAGCGCATCTTCTTCAGGTCCTCGGGGATGTCCGGGTCGGCCACCTGTCCCTTCCACGCGTCGCCCTCCTGGCCGCGGAAGAACTCCCAGGTGTTGTAGCGCCCGTGGTAGGTTGCGCCGCCGTCCTCCCAGTAGTGCGGGTGGTCGCTGACCAGGTGCGTGTAGACGCCGTTCTGTTTCAGCAGTTCGGGCATCGAGTCGTCGAACGGTTCCAGCGGACCCCAGCCGCGGTGCAGGAAGTTGTGCCGCCCGGTGTGGATCTCGCGCCGGGCCGGCATGCACGGCATCGAGCCGGCGTAGGCGTTGTCGAAGGTCACCGCTTTCTCCGCCAGCCGGGCGAAGTTCGGCGCGTGTGTCCAGTCGCCTCCGTACGGCGGGAGCATGTGCCGGTTGAGGCTGTCGAACATCACCATGACGGCCCTCATCGGACGGGCTTCCCTTCGGTCAGACTGTCCAGGGTCCGCGAGAGCCAGGCGACCCAGTGGTCCATGGCGGCGGCGCCCAGTTCGTGCAGGGCGTTGTGGATCTGCAGGTCGAGCTCCTGGTCCAGGCCGGGTGCCGGATCCTCGTAACGCAGGGTGCGGTCACGGTTTCTCCTGAGCGCGATCTGCTCGCGCCGAAAAGCGAGTTCGGTCTCCACGAGCCGTACCGCCGCGTTCTTGTCCAGCGGCGCCGTGATGCTGAACCGTGCGGTGAAGTCGATCTCCTGGAACCGGATCGGCGGCTGGTAGGGCGACCGCACCCACTCCAGGAGCACGGCGAGCCCCTCCGTGGTCAGCCGGTAGAGCTTGGCGTCCGGGCGGCCCTCCCGCGGGTCCACCTGGTGCCGCACCCAGCCGGCGGCCTCCATCTGCACGAGCTTGCGGTAGATCTGGCTGTGGTGCGCCCGGGACCACACGAACCGGCCCTCGGTCTCCAGCCACTTGCGCAGGTCGTAGCCGCTGTAGGGCCGCCGGGCCAGCAGGCCGAGCAGGACGTACTCGAACTTCACGCTCTCGACCTCCTATGTGTGTTTTCACCTATGCGCAGATTCATATACTCAAGCCATGCAGACGTCAATGGGTTGTTGTGTGCCGGTCGCCCGGGTTCAGCCGTCAGCGTCGCTCCCGGAACCGGCCGCGGTGCCACCCCGGCACGAACAGGTCCTGCTCCCCGGAGGCGAGTTCCAGATGGGTGATGCCTTCGGCGAGGGCTATCCGGCGGACGGTGAACAACCGGTCCACACCGTGCGGATCAAACCGTTCGGCATCGACGTCACGACGGTGACCGTGGCCATGTTCCGGACCTTCGTCGACGACACGGCGTACGTGACGGTCGCGGAACGTGACGGCCACTCGGCGGTCTTCCACCTCGCGGTCGCCGCCGCGCGTTCCGACGTCCTGGGCGCCGATCCGGGCGTGCCGTGGTGGCTGGACGTCCGCGGCGCCGACTGGCGCCACCCGCACGGCCCGCTGTCCGCCGCCGAGAACGACCATCCGGTGGTCCACGTGTCCTGGGGCGACGCGGTGGCCTACTGCGCGTGGGCGGGCCGCCGGTTGCCGACCGAGGCTGAGTGGGAGTACGCCGCCCGGGGCGGCCTGCCCGGCCGCCGGTTCGCGTGGGGCGACGAACTGACGCCCGGCGGAATGTGGCTGTGCAACATCTGGCAGGGGCGGTTCCCGTACGCGAACACCGGCGCGGACGGCTGGCTGGCCACCGCGCCGGTCCGCAGTTATCCACCGAACGGGTTCGGCCTCCACGAGGTCGCCGGAAACGTCTGGGAGTGGTGCGCGGACCGCTTCGCCGCCGACTATTACGCACGGTCTCCGGTCTCCGACCCCCAAGGGCCGGAGACCGGCGACCGCCGGGTCATGCGCGGCGGCTCCTACCTGTGCCACCACAGCTACTGCCACCGCTACCGCGTCGCCGCCCGGTCGGCGAACACACCCGCGTCAAGCAGCGGCAACTGCGGCTTCAGGACCGTCACAGCGACGTGAGCAGCTCCTCGACGTCGTCGGGGCCCAGCGGAACGAACGGGAGCGCGGCGAGCCTGCTGAGCCGCATGTTGGTGACCATGCGGAAGCGGGCGCTCTCCTCCTTGGGATAGGCGTCGCCCATGGTCCGCTTGACCCGCGCCAGCAGGGCCTCCAGCGCCGGGCCGCCCTTCGGGTGGGCGAGCCAGTCCGCGACGGTCGACTCGGCGTCCGGCACCTCGGCAAGCGTGTTGCCCGCGATCTCAACGGTCGCGCTCAGCCTGATGTCCCGGCTGGAGGCCCCCACGTCGATCCGGTGGTCGCCGCTCTCGACGAGCCAGGTATCCGTCGGCACGTCGAAGAAGGCGAGGTCCGCGCGGGTGATACGTACGCTGACGTCCTGGCTCTCACCCGGGGAGAGCAGCACGGTGGCGAAGCCCTTCAGCTCCCGAACGGGACGGCGGGCCTTGTCGCCGGGCGCGGCAACGTAGACCTGGACCACCTCATGACCCTCCCGGTCGCCGGTGTTCGTGACGGTGGCGGCGACGTCAATGCCGTCCCCCTGAGAAGTCACGCGCAGATCGGCGTAGTCGAAGGTCGTGTAGGACAGGCCGTGGCCGAAGGGGAAGGAGACCTCCATCTCCCGCGCGTCGTAGTAGCGGTATCCGACGAACTGACCCTCGGTGTAAGCGACATGCCCGTTCTCGCCGGGCCAGGAAAGATGGGCCGGAGTGTCGGCGAGCCTCAGCGGCACGGTCTCCGCCAGGCGGCCCGACGGATTCGCCCGGCCGAACAGCAGGTCGGCGGTCGCCGATCCGCCGGCCTGGCCGCCCAGCCACCCCTCAAGAACCGCCGGTACGCTGCCGATCCAGCCGGACAGCCGCACCACGCCGCCGTTGGCGAGGACCACGACGGTGTTGGGGTTCGCCGCCGTGACCGACTCGACCAACTCCAGCTGATCCGTGGGAAGTTCCAGGTGGTCGCGGTCGAAGCCCTCCGACTCGTAGCTCGGGGGCAGGCCGAGGCAGAGCACCACCACGTCCGCCGGAGCCGCCACGCCGACGGCCTCCTCGCGCAGCGGAACGGGGTCGACGCCCGGCGCGTCGACGGGGAATCCGGGCGCGAAGGTCACGCGCGCCATCGGCGCGGCGGCGGAGATCGCCGTCAGCGCGTCGTCCAGCCGGGTCGGCACCACCAGCGAGCTGCCCTCGCCCTGATAGCGCGGCGTACGGGCGAACTCTCCTATCACCGCGATGTGTCGGTAGGCCGTGGCGTTCAGCGGCAGCAGGCCGTTGTCGTTTTTCAGCAGCACGGCACCGCGTACGGCGACCTCGCGCGCCAACGCGTGGTGCTCGTCCTGGTCGTACGTGGCGTCGGGCCGCGTATTCTCCGCCGCCCTGCGGGCGAGTGCGACGATGCGCGCCGCGCTGCGGTCCAGCGCCGCTTCGCTCAGCTCGCCGGAGTCGACGGCCTCCACCACCCGGGCCGGACCGACACCGGACGAGTCCGGCATCTCCAGGTCGAGCCCGGCGACCAGTGCCCGCGCCCGGTCGACCACCGCGCCCCAGTCGGAGACGACCAGGCCCTCATAACCCCACTCGTCGCGCAGGACATCCGTCAGCAGCCACGGATGCTCCGACGCGTGGAGGCCGTTGAGCCGGTTGTAGGAACACATGACCGTCCAGGGCTTCGCCTGTGTCACCACCCGCCGGAAGGCCGGAAGATAGATCTCGCGCAGGGCGCGGACGTCGATGTCCGCACTGACCGACATCCGCTCGGTCTCCTGGTTGTTCGCGGCGAAGTGCTTCACCGAAGCGCCGACACCCAGCGCCTGCAGGCCGTTGATCCATGCCACGCCGAGCATGCCGCTGAGCAGCGGGTCCTCGGAGAAGTACTCGAAGTTGCGCCCGCAGAGCGGACTGCGCTTGATGTTGACTCCCGGACCGAGCAGCACGTGCACACCGTGCGCGAGACACTCCCGGGCCAGCGCGGCACCGACCTTTTCCGCGAGGCCGGTGTCCCATGAACTCGCCAACGTGACGGCGGGAGGAAAGCACGTGGCCGGCGCGCTGTCGTTCAGGCCCAGGTGGTCGCTGCCCTCCACCGCGACCTGCAGGCGCAGACCGTGCGGGCCGTCCGACATCCGGAACGCGGGAATCCCGTGGTCGGGAAACGCGAGGGTTTGCCACGAGTCTGCGCCGGTGGCCAGCGCGGCCTTCTCGGCGAGGCTGAGCCCGGCCACCATCTCTGTCGTGTCGGTCATGACTGCTTCCTGGTTGACGGCATCCTGCGAACGCGACAAAACAGTACGGTGTACTGTTTCTCAAGGCAAGAGTCTAGGATGATCGCGTGAAAGCCAAAACCTCATACCCGAAGGGCGTCGCCAAGCGGGAGGAGATCCTCCGGACGACCCTGGAGATCTTCGGCCGCGAGGGGGAGCGCGCCACCACACTGCGCACCGTCGCCCAGGAAAGCGGCATCAGCCTGACCGGCCTGATGCACTACTTCACATCCAAAGACCGCCTGCTGACCGAGGTGCTTCGCGCGAGCGACCGGGCCGCCGAAGCCCGCTTCCACGACCCGGAGACAGTACGCGACCCCGGCGAGTTCCTGGCCCTGGCCCTGACGGCGAACGCCGCCAACGCCGCCCGGGTACGCCTGTACGTCACCCTGGCCGCTGCCGCGACCGACCCCGAACACCCGGCGCACGCCTACTTCGAGGAACGCTACGCCCTGCTCCGCGCCACGATCGCCGAGCACATCGAAGCCGAACGCCAGGCCGGCCGCGTGGGCTCCGGCATCGACCCGCACTTCACCGCCTCGGCTCTGGTCGCCGCGGCCGACGGCATCCAGCTGCAGTGGCTGAGCGACCCGACGGTGGACATGGCGGACCACGTCCGCCGCGTGTGGCGGTCACTCACGGCGGCACCTGCCGCCTGAGGGCAGGTCCGGCCTTCGGCTTCCGGATCCGGGACGCCGCAACCAGGGCCGCTGAGCCTGGGGATGGTTGATTGGTGTGTGGGTGGTGGTGTGGACCTGTTCGGGGGTGTGCAGTGACCGCTCGTGTGCCGTGTCCCCCTGCGCCGGGGCCGTCGGAGGGGTATGCGGCCCGGTTCGACGACCTGTTCGGGACGCTCGCGCAGCGTCGGGGCTTCCGGGAGTACCTGGTCGGGTTGTCGGCGCCGCAGGATCGGAACAAGACGCTGACCTGCCTGGCCGGGGCGGAGCCGGTGGTCCGCGCGACATCGGGCGGTGCAGCGGCTGCAGTTCTTCCTCTCCGAGTCGACCTGGGGCCACGAACGGGTCAACGCCCGTCGACTGGAACTGCTGCTCGCCGATCCGGCGACTGCCCCGCAAGGGGCGGAGGTGTTGGTGATCGACGACTCCGGGGACCGCAAGGACGACACCGCGACCCATCGCCGCCGATCCACGGAGATCCGCGACGTGGTGGTCCGGCGCCGCGAACAAGCCGGCCACCACCCCGCGGCATTTCGCCCGCCTCCTGCTCACCCGCCCCGAGCATCTGCGCGACAAGGACACGGCGCTACTACGGGAACTCGCCAAAGCCTGCCTCGAAATGACCGAACCGGCCCGCCTCACCGGAGCGACGAGATCGATCAGGACATCCTGCGACGAACGTTGCGCCTCATCCGCTGTCCGCGGCCGACGCCGGCTTCAGCGCGGGGGGTCGACCCAGGGCGCCGTCGGTGGCCGTGCCGTCGATTGCCCGGCTACCGCCTCCAGGTCCCGCGTGGCCATGTGCAGCAGTCGGTGGGCGAGGTCGGACAGGGCTCGTGCCGCAGCCAACTCGTCGCCGATCTCCGGGATGTTCGGGTCCGCGGGGTTCTTGCGGGCATCGCCTCGACCCCGCAGCCCGGCGGTGTCTTCGGTGCGCAGACGCGCTTCCGCGTGCGTGCGCACCGACGCGTCGCCCGGGACATCGTCCGCGGCCTTCTCGCTGTGGTAGATGTCCACAGTCCATTGCTTCGTGGCGGCCATGACGTTCGCCTCCATCGGATTGGGCCGGTGACTTCAGCATCCGCCGTGTTCGCGTGGTCCGCCACACGCCCGCACCGGGGCGCGAGTTCGCTCGAAGCGGCCATGTCGTCCGGCGGGAGTGGTGGACGGCCGACTCGACCGATACCGACCAGTCGAGCGATTCGGGTCGCGGTGACCGGATGGTCTCCCGTGACCACGTGCACGGTCAGACCCGCTTCATGGCACTGCCGGACGGCGGCGGGGACCTCCGGGCGCGGCGGGTCGGCGAACGCGACCAATCCCAAGAACCGCAGGTCGCGTTCGACATCCGTACGATCATCGGGAATCGCCTCCGTGTCGGGGAACACACGGTCAGCGGCGGCGAGAACCCGAAGCCCCCGTTCCGCGAACATCCGGAGGGCATCGTTCACCGCCACACGATCCGTGTCCGTCAGACCGCGCGTCCGGTCCCGATCGAGGATTCCCGTGCAACGCGGCACGACCGCCTCGGGCGCGCCCTTGGTATCCAACCGGGCCTCGCCGTCGCGCGTCGAGCAGGTCGACATGAGGCGCAGGGCTGGATCGAAGGGCAAAAGCCGGGTTCGCTCCGCGTCACGATCCGAGGCGTCGGCAACGAAGTCGCCATCTCGGGCGGTGCGCAACAGACCCACTTCCATGGGATCGCCACGCATCGCCTCCCCGTCGTCTGCGGCGGTCGTACACGTGGCCAGCGAGGTCAACAGATGCCGCTCGGGGGGGTGAAAGGCCCGAACCGGCCTCACGTGGCCGGGCCGTCACCCCGGCTTGCAGCGCGACGACACTCATCCGGTTCTCGGTCAGCGTTCCGGTCTTGTCGGTGCAGATCACCGACGTCGAACCCAGGTTCTCCACCGCGCTCAGGCGCTTGACGACGGCTCCGCGCTTGGCCAGAGCCCGAATACCGACGGCCAGCGCCAGGGTGATCGTCGGCAGCAGACCTTCCGGAACGTTCGCGACCAACAAGCCGATCGCGAAGGTGAACGCGTCCGTGACGGACAGTCCGGCCACGATGCCGAGAGGCAGGAACAACAGGCCCACCCCGACGGCTACGGCGGCGATGATCCGCGCCGCGCGCTTGACCTCGATCTCCAGCGGGCTGGGCGCGCGAGTCCCGCAGTGGCTCAACGCGGCGATACGGCCGAGTTCGGTGTGGTCGCCGGTGGAGTACACCAGCGCGTGAGCCCTGCCGTCCCCGCACCCGGTCCCGCTGAAGACCAGGTCGGGTGCCTGCAGGAGCGGACCGTCCCCGCCGCCCCACTCGACGCCGGACGGCTGCTGCGGGCGCTGTTGCTGAACATGCCGTCGGTCCCGAGCCGGCCGGCCGCGCGGCGCCACTCCGCTTGGCCGCTCCCGCTTTCCTGCCGGCCACGTACAGGCCCACGGTCATCGGTCCGGCAAGGTCCATCCGGGGTAATACAGCGGTCGACCGGCCCGGTGATGCGACCCGTCGCCACCTGCCCGACCTAGAGTCCGATGCACAGTGGCCGTGATCGCCACATCGGCGTAGGGAGTTCGAGCGATGACGGACGACGGTGGTGCCACGGCGGTCATCGACGAGGACGGCTTGGACGCACTGATCAGGAATCTCGCCGGGCGGGGTCGCACGGTCGTCGGCCCCACGGTGCGGGACGGCGCGATCGTTCTCGCCGAGATCACTTCCGGCTCGGAACTACCCGCCGGATGGGGGGTCGACCTGGAGGCCGGCCGCTATCGGCTGTCCGCCCGCGAGGATCGCGCCGTCTTCGCGCACAGCGCGGGCCCGCAGTCCTGGAAGACGTTCCTGCACCCGGCTCGGGCACGGGAATGGACCGCCGACCGTGGCGCCGACGGTGTGATGGTGGTGACGGCGGACACAGCCCCTCCACCGTCGTACGCGTTCCTGGGTGTACGTCCCTGCGATCTGCGGGCCATCGCGATCCAGGATCGCGTACTGTCCGGGGGACGTCATGCGGACCCGACCTACCGAGGGCGCCGGAAGCGGGCTTTCCTGGTGGCGGTGGAATGTACCGACCCGGGGGCCACGTGTTTCTGCGTCTCCATGGGGACCGGGCCCGCGGTGGGCCCCGGCTACGACCTGGCGCTGACCGAGGTGCTCGACGCCGACGGCCATCGTTTTCTCGTGCGCGCCGGCAGCGAGGAAGGAAGCGCGGTGCTGGCCGAGTTGCCGCGCCGGCCGGCCGACGTCGCCACCCGAACCGCCGCCCGCGATCGAGTCGCCGAAGCGGCGGATCGCATGGGGCGCTCCATGCCGTTGGTGGACCTGCGGACGTTGATGCGGGACACACTGGACGCCGAGCGCTGGGACGACGTCGCCTCGCGCTGCCTCACGTGCGGCAACTGCACCATGGTCTGTCCGACGTGTTTCTGCACCACCACCGAGGATGTCACCGACCTCACCGGCGACCACGCCGAACGCTGGCGACACTGGGAATCCTGCTTCGACCGGGACTTCACCCATCTGGCGGGGGCAGGTCCGGTGCGCGACTCGCCGCACAGCCGATATCGACAGTGGGCCACGCACAAACTCGGTACCTGGTTCGACCAGTTCGACAGTTCCGGTTGTGTCGGCTGTGGACGTTGCATCGTCTGGTGCCCGGTCGGCATCGACATCACCGAGGAGGCTCACGCGTTGAACCGCGAACGGGAGTCCCGCAGCCGGGAAACGTCGTCCGAAGGGTCGCCGTGACCGTCCTTCGCCACGGCTTCCTCGGGGCCCTGGGCGAAGGTCCGCGCGACCGGCTGATCGCAATCGCCCGTGACGCCTCCTTCCCCGACGCCACCCGCGTGTTCGAAGAGAACGGCCCCGCGGACCGATTCTGGGTCGTGCGCTCCGGCCTGGTCGCACTCGACATCCACGTCCCCGGACGACGCGACGCCGTCGTGGAGACCCTGGGCCCGGACGAACTACTGGGCTGGTCCTGGCTGTTCCAGCCGTACCGCTGGCATCTGGGCGCATCCAGCCGCGGCGCGGTCCTCGCGTACGAGTTCGACGCGGGCGAGGTTCGTGCCATGTGCGACGAGGACCCCACCTTCGGAGTCGCCGTCAATCACTGCGTCGCCCAGGTGATCGCCCGGCGCCTCAAGGCGACTCGCATGCGTCTGCTCGACCTCTACGGGCGCCCCTCGGGGCCGTCTCCGGCGCCCTCCCCGTAGCGCAGTCGGCGACAACCCTCGGGATACGCGGCCCCTTCGGCACCGATGGGAGTTGCCCGCCCCAACCGGCGACGATCCTGGCAGGGTCACGTGGGGCCGGTCACCGCCCTGGGCATCAACCCGCGGAACCACCCGCAGGTCTCCAGTCGCAATGATCCACATGAAGAGTCAATGTGGAGGGAAGGGCTGTTCGCCCGACTTGCCTCGGTAGGGAGGCTCTCGCATGGCCACGCACACAGAAGCGGCAACACGATCGGGTTGGATCGTGTTCGCCGGGGTGCTCATGACCGTAGGCGGTGCCCTGGCGGTCTTCCAAGGAATCGCCGCCATCGCGAAAGACGACGTCATCGTCGCGACACGCAACTACTCCTTCTCGTTCAACACCACCGGCTGGGGCTGGATCCACCTCGTCCTGGGCATCCTCATCTTCTTTGGTGGCCTCGCCTTGTTCAGCGGCGCGGTGTGGGCTCGCGCCCTCGGTGTACTCCTGGCGGGGCTGAGCATGGTCGCGAACTTCGTTTGGCTGCCCCACTACCCGGTGTGGTCGATCGTCGTGATCGCAATCGACGTCGCCGTCATCTGGGCCCTGTGCACAGGGCCGAACCGGAGTCGATCGGCCCCATGACTGAGCCCAACCACCGCAGCGGGCCGGTGGCGCCCGGACATCGGGCCGACGCGTCCGCACCCCGGGCCGGCAGCGACCCCGACCCCGCGCCGCTCCCACGCGCCGACGCGCGGGAAACACATACCGCTGTCCTGTTCTTCGTCTCCCTGTGGCACCACTATGTCGCCTACCGAGCGTTCGTCCGCGCCAAGGTCTCCCTGATCCAGGCACGACAGGGCGCGCCCGGCGCGGCCGCGGCGTCACAGCGACTGGTCTCGACGACGCTGCGCCATCTGCGCGCCTCCGTGGTCGGCCTGACTCTCGTCGGCGGACTTCCGGGCAACGGGAAGTCCACACTCTCCGGCGCACTGGCCGATCGCCTGGGCGTCACACTGCTCAGCAGCGACCGCCTCCGCAAAGAGCTCGCGGGCATCCCACCGGAGGAGTCCGCAGCCGCCGCCTACGGCGAGGGCCTGTACACGCCCGAGCGCACCGCCACCACCTACGTGGCCCTGCTCGGCCGCGCGTTTGCCCTGCTGTCCCGCGGCGAGTCCGTCGTCCTGGATGCCACCTGGTCCGACGCGGGACGACGCGAAGCCGCCGTGGACATGGCCGAACGAGCCCACGCCGACGTGGTGGCCCTGCATTGCCAGGCTCCGAACGACGTGTCCACGGCCTGTCTGACCACCCGCGCGCGGGGTGTCCGACGCCGACCTCGACGTCGCCGCTGCCATGGCAGCCCCCGAGCCGCCGTGGACGGAGGCCGTGGGGGTCGATACCGGCGGGAGCCTGGAGGCCGCGGTCGTTCAGGCGATGGCAACCGTACGCCCGCAACGTTCGGGCGGTCGAGACCCGACCTTCCGTCGTTCCCACACCGAGCCGAATTAGCGCCCCATGGTTGCCCAGCACCCGGGAATGGGGACGGGCCCGTGCCATGACCCCGACAGGCGGCGGATCGGTCGCCGCCCGCGCACCGTCGGTACTCCCGTGCAGGCTCGATCATGACGACACCGATCATCCCCAAGCCCGGCGCCTTCCCGGTCGTCCCGAACATGCCCGATTACTCGGCCGCGGTACGGCGGTTCGACTGGGGGACGGCGCGTGCGAAGGTGAGCAGCCGGCCGTCGGGGGATCTGAACATCGCCTACGAGGCAGTGGATCGACATGTGGCAATGGGGGGGGAGGAAACCACGAGGCAATCCGCGTCGTCGTGCGCGACGAAAGCGTACGATCGTGGACGTACGCGCAACTGTGCGATGCTTCGGCCCGGTTCGCCAATGTGTTGGCGAAGCTCGAAGTGGGGCGAGGCGAGCGGGTGTTCACGCTCCTCGATCGCTGCCCCGAGCTCTTCGCCACGGTGCTCGGTGCGCTGCGGAACGGAAGTGTCCTGTGTCCGCTCTTCGCTGCCTTCGGTCCGGACCCGGTCTGCGAACGCCTGCGGCTCGGCGACGCTCGCGTGCTGGTGACGACAACGACGCTGTACCAGCGCAAGGTCGCCGCTCGGCGCAGTGAACTGCCACGGTTGGAATATGTGCTCATCGTCGGGCCCGACACGCCGCAGGAGCGCGGCGTCTTCTCCTACGACCTGCTGACACAAGCCGTTCGCACAGGTGGCATGGTGGCCCCTACCGGTCCCGAGGACATGGCCCTGCTCCACTTCACCAGTGGAACAACCGGCACTCCGAAAGGCGCCGTCCACGTCCACGACGCGGTCGTCGCCCACCACGCGACGGCGCTGACCGCGCTGGACCTGCATCCGGGGGACGTGTACTGGTGCACGGCCAACCCGGGTTGGGTGACCGGGATGTCCTACGGCATCATCGCGCCGCTCACCTGCGGGGTGACACTGGTCGTGGACGAAGGGGATTTCGACGTCCGCCGCTGGTACCGCATCCTCACCCGACACAAGGTGACTGTCTGGTACACGTCGCAGACCGAGACCGGCTGCATCATGATCGCCAACTTCACCGCGTGCGACATTCGATCCGGCTCCATGGGCAGGCCCGTGCCCGGAGTGACGGCTTCGGTTCTCGCACGAGGTGCGGACGGCCGCGCCGAGGTCGCGAACGGGAAGGTCACCGTACTCGACGAGGCGGGCGTCGAGGGAGAGTTGGCGTTGCGCGTCGGAGGGCCTTCCATGTTTCGCGGTTACCTGCACGAACCCGACCGATACGACCGATGCTTCGCCGACGGCTGGTACCTGACCGGCGACTTGGCCCGGCAGGATCCCGACGGCTGGTTCTGGTTCGTCGGCCGGGCCGATGACGTCATCAAATCCGCAGGCCATCTGATCGGGTCGTTCGAAGTGGAGAGCGCACTGCTGGAGCACCCCGCCGTCGCGGAGAGCGGCGTCGTCGGCCGCCCCGACCCGCTGGCCGGGGCCATCGTCAAAGCATTCGTGTCTCTTCGCCCCGGCTTCGAGCCCACCGACGGTCTGCGACGGGAACTGCTCGCGTTCACGCGTGTCCGGCTCGGCCCGGCGGTCGCCCCCCGAGAGATCGAGTTCGACCAGGATCTACCCAAGACCAACAGCGGCAAGGTCGTCCGCCGGCTGTTGCGGGCCCGCGAACTCGGTCTGCCCGAAGGTGACGTCTCGACGGTGGCGAGGTCGTGATGAACGATCGTGAACACCTTCGGGACCTGCTGTACCGCATGTTGCTCATCCGGCGCTTCGAGGAACGCTGTGTCGAACTCTACAGTTCGGCCAAGATCCGCGGTTTCGTCCACCTGTACATCGGCGAGGAAGCCGTCGCGGTGGGGGTGAACTCCGGCTTGACGCCCGACGACGCGGTCGTGGCGACATACCGCGAACACGGCCATGCGTTGGCCAAGGGTGTTCCGGCGCAGGCCGTCATGGCCGAAATGTTCGGCCGGATCACGGGGTGCAGCCGGGGCAGAGGCGGCTCGATGCACCTTTTCGATGCCGAGCGGCGGTTCTATGGCGGCAACGCCATCGTCGGGGCGGGCCTGCCTCTTGCGGCCGGGCTGGCTCTGGCCGACAAGATGCGCGGTGAAGAACACATCACCTGCTGCTTCTTCGGGGACGGGGCCTTCGCCGAAGGCGAATTCCACGAGACCGCCAACCTCGCGGCCCTGTGGGGCCTGCCTCTGCTCCTGGTCTGCGAGAACAACCGCTACGCGATGGGCACCTCCTTGGCCCGCGAACACGCCCAGACCGACCTGGCCATGCGCGCCGCTTCCTATGGCATGACCGCGTGGGCGGTGGACGGCATGGACGTTCGGGCGGTGGAAGCTGCGACGCGACGGGCGGTGGCATCCATCCGCGGAGGTGGGGGGCCGCACTTCCTGGAGGCCCGCACCTATCGGTTCCGGGCGCACTCGATGTACGACCCGGACCGCTACCGCCGCAAGGAAGAAGTCGAGTAGTGGAAGACGCGCGACCCCATTCCCGTGCCGGCCGCCCTGCTGTGGCCCGCCGGGGCAGCCGAGGGCACCGACCTCGACGCCTTGGAGGATCGGGTCGATCGCGAAGTGTCCGACGCGGTGCGTGCCGCCGAACAAGCACCCGAGGAACCGGTCGACGACCTTCTGCGCTTTGTCACGACCCCGCCGGAGGTGAGGACATGACGGGCCGAAAACCGACCAGTGCCCCACTGAAGCCCGCCCGAAAGCACCCGAAGGGGACAACCGGGAACAAGCGCGAGGCCAAGACCGAGCCGGCGTCGCGAAAGATGGCGTCCGAGCCCGGGAAGGACGCCCGGACCACGTACCGCGAGGCGATGCGCGAAGCGATGCGTGAGGCGATGCGTGAGGCGATGCGCAGCGACGACCGGGTGTTCCTGATGGGTGAGGACGTGGGCGCGTACGGCGGCTGTTTCGGCGTGAGCCTGGGCTTGCTGGAGGAGTTCGGCCCCGACCGCGTCCGCGACGCGCCACTGTCCGAGTCGGCGTTCGTGGGGGCGGGCATCGGCGCGGCCATCGCCGGCATGCGGCCCATCGTCGAGATCATGACCGTGAATTTCAGCCTGTTGGCAATGGACCAGATCCTCAACACCGCCGCCGCGATCCAGCACATGTCCGGTGGGCAGATACGAGTGCCGCTGGTCATCCGCACCACAACCGGCGCCGGACGGCAACTCGGGGCGCAGCACTCACACAGCCTGGAGGTATGGTACGCGCACATCCCGAGACTGCGGGTGATCGCGCCCGCGACCGTGAACGACGCACGCCATATGTGGGCCGCCGCGCTGGCCTGCAACGACCCGGTGGTCGTCTTCGAGCACACCGGTTTGTACAACCTCTCGGACTCCATCGACCCCGAGCGAACGGCCGTCGACATCGATTCGGCGCGACTGTGCCGATCCGGCGCCGACGTGTCACTCATCACCTACGGGGGCTGTCTGCCTCGGTCCATGGCAGCCGCGCAGACGTTGGCCGCGGAGGGCATCAGCGCCGACGTGCTCGATCTGCGCACCCTGCGTCCACTCGACAGCACGGCGATACTGGCCACGGTCGCCCGGACGCACCGTGCGGTCGTGGTCGAGGAATGCCGGCGCAGCGGCGGGCTCGCTGCCGAGGTGATGGCGCGCCTCACGGAGTCTGCGTTCTACGAACTCGACGCCCCGATCGAACGGGTCTGCACGGCGGAGGTGCCCATCCCCTACGCCTACCGGCTCGAACAGGCCGCGATCCCACAGGTGGAGGACCTCGTCGCGGCCGCGCACCGGGCGGTGGGCTGACATGCCCGAGTTCACGATGCCGTCCCTGGGAGCGGACATGGACGAGGGCACACTCACGGAGTGGCTGGTCCACGAAGGCGATCGGGTGGCTCGCGGCGACGTCGTCGCGGTCGTCGAAACCGCCAAGTCCGCCATCGAGGTCGAGTGCTTCGACTCGGGGACCATCACGCACCTGCTGGTGGAGCCGGGTCGAACCGTGCCGGTCGGGACACCACTGGCTGTGATCGCGGCGTCCGGGGAGCCTTCTCCTGGGCCGAGCACCCAGGCCGTCGCACCCGTGCCGGCCGGCGAGCCATCGAAGGCCGGCCGGACATCGACCCCGGGGCATGGTGGGAGGACGGCGGCGAGAGCGGAGCCGCCCGGCTCCCCTGACACGTCACCGGTCGGTACATCACCGCTCGTCCGGCACATGGCCGAAGAACTCGGGGTCCCCTTGGCCGCGTTGCACGGTTCCGGGCCGGGTGGGCGGGTGACCCGTGCGGACGTCCGGAAGGCTGCCTCCGGAGACGCGCGAGACGACACCGTCGGGCGCGAGCGTCCGGCCGCGTCGCCGCTGGCACGCAGGCTTGCACGGGAACTCGGCGTGGATCTGCGCAGCGTCCACGGCAGTGGCAGGCACGGCACGATCAAAGCTGACGATGTACGCGCCGCGGCACCGAGGAAGGACACGCTCGAGGGCACGGGCGCGGCTGCCCCGGCGCTCTCCACGTCCGTCCAAAGCCGGCCGGGAGCCATGCGGACGGCGATCGCGACGCTGATGAGCCGCGCCAAACGAGAGATCCCGCATTACTACCTGTCCACGACCATCGACATGGCCGCGGCCGTCGAGTGGGTGCGCGGGTACAACCGTGGCCAACCGGTGGCCGAGCATGTGGTGCCGGCCGCACTGCTGCTCAAGGCAACCGCTGTCGCGGCATGCCGAGTGCCGGAACTCAACGGGTTCTGGATCGACGACGCGTTCGCGCCCGGCCCGACGGTACGGTTGGGTGTGGCGATTTCCCTGCGCGGTGGGGGCTTGGTCGCCCCGGCCCTGCAGGATGCCGACCGAATGTCGGTTCCCGAGCTGATGGCCGCGCTGCGCGAGGTTGTCCAGCGCGCTCGCACCGGGCGCCTGCGCAGCACGCAGAGTGCCGATCCCACGATCACGGTCACCAATCTCGGCGAGCAGGGCGCGGAGGCCGTTTTCGGGGTCATCTACCCCCCGCAGGTCGCGCTTGTCGGTTTCGGCAAGGTCATCGAGCGACCCGTCGCGGTCGATGGTCTCCTTGGTGTGCATCCGACCGTGACCGGCGTCGCTCTCCGCGGACCATCGGGCGACGGACGGGACGACCGGCTCTCGGTTCCTGAACGCGGTCGACCACTTGTTGAAGCACCCGGAGGCATTGTGAACCGAGTGGAAGCGCCGGCACTCGTGCGGGAGTCGGTCCAGGCGGCGGTCCCGGGAACGGACGCGTCCGCCTTGGCGCCCGATCGGTCGCTGCGCGAGCAACTCGACATGGACTCGCTCGACTTCCTGGGCTTCCTCGAAGCACTGAGCAAACGGGCAGGCAAGGGCCTCGACGAAATCGATGCTGCCGACGCCCGGACACCGGAGGACTTCGCCGACCTGGTGATCGCGCTCACCGACCATGTCTGACTCGTTCCCGGGAAGGAACGGAACTCGCCTGTCGCAGGTGGCTTCCCCTCTCCCTTTCCGGGACCTACCCGTTTCGACCGCGGTCGTGTGCACGACACCATTGGTCGTAGGCGTCGACGGCGGTGGGCAGCGTGGGGAACAGCCGGTCCGCGCCGATCGACGCGGTGCCTTCTTTCAAGAGTCGCACCGCTCCTGCGGGCTTCGTCCATACCGACGCGGCGCGACAGTGTCGACCCGTACGGGGCTGTCAAGTGGCGGGGTCGACCGGTCGTAGGCACCATCGTCGGCATGGACGACATCCCGGTGCCGCAGGAAGGCGACGCGCACTATGTGTGCACCACCGCCCGCCTGTACGGGTGGCACGTCACCCACCATCCAAACGGCAACACCCGCATTGCCCGGCCCGGCCACATCTTCTGGCTCCGCTTCGAAGCCGACGGCGGCTTCCTGCACGCCACCGGCCCCGGCCCCGCTGTATGCCTGACCGACCTGCTCCACATCCTGGAGAACACCACCGCACCCGGGCCCTGAACGCCCCGAACCCGGCCAAGGTAGCGGACCATCACCCGACCGGACGACAGTCCGGGCCGCCACGGACCGACCTCTCCGTCTTCGACGAAACCGGATCCCCCGGGCCTGCCACACGACCTCTCCGCGATCGAACCCCATGGCGGGCACTGCGTCACGAGTGGCTCATCCGGTGCGACCACGGCAATGGCTCGGTCCGGCCCCGAGCCGTCGCGCGGCCGCAAGCCGACCTGTTGAGCGAACGTGGCACCGTCGTAGGCGATTCGATTGCGTTGCACCCGTCCGCCGTCGATCTCCATCGTGAAGTCCCACACCTTGGACGATCACCCGGCGGCGCGGCCGGACCGGCGCTTGCTGCTTCACCGTCAAGGCCGGATCCACGGGGTCTGCGGCGGGACGTACGGCTGGGTTCGTTCCGGTGCGTCGTGATGGGCAGGACGCGTCGCCACGCCGCGACTTCGCCGGGGACTACCCCGTTCGCCGCGATGCCTGCCGTCAGTGGGCGGTTCCGGTCCGGTCGACGGTGAGGTCGAGGAAGTGGGCGGAGCAGGAGATGCACGGGTCGTGATTGCGGATCACCCGTTCGCACAGGGCGGTCAGTTCGGCGTCGGTCGGGTCACCTGCGGCCACTCGGTCCTGGACCTGGCGGCGCAGGTCCTCTTCGATCGCCCCCTGATTCTGCGCGGTGGGCGGGACCAGGGCGGCATCGATGATGGTTCCTCGCGTGTCGAGGGTGTAGCGGTGGTAGAGCAGACCGCGTGGCGCTTCGGTGGCGCCGTAACCCGTGCCCGCGCGCGGTGGCACATCGACGGCGGGGCCCGGAGGGGGCTCGTAGGACTCGATCAGCCGCAGCGCCTCGTCGACCGCGTAGAGCACCTCGACGGCGCGGACGATGATGCTGCGGAAGGGATTTCGGCAGACCGTGCCCTGCCCGGGGTCGCCGAGTCCGGCGTCCAGGGCGACTTGGAGCGCGAGCGGGGAGAGCCGACGCCCACTGATGGCGTAGCGAGCGAGTGACCCGGTCAGGTGGCGGCGGCCGTCCAGCCGGGAGTGCAAGGCGGTGGAATGCGGCACCGTGTGTTCGACGACGTGATCGTCGAAGGCGGGGACGGCGAACGTATGCGTGGGCAGTGCCCGGTCGCTGTCCGGGCGCAGGCCGGCGGTGTGCGGGGCCGGCATGACCGTCGGCGTGCCGGCCTCGATGGCATAGCTGTCGGGCTGCGCCAGGGCGAGCAGGTCGTAATCGCACCCGGCGTCGGGGAACTCGAAGCCGGCCACCCAGCGCACCGTCTGCACGGCGTCGTCCCGGGCCTGGCGCAGCTTCGCTGCCAGGGGCCGTAGTTCGGCGATGGTGGGGACACGATGGAAGCCACCGAGGCGGACGTTGACGGGGTGGATCGCCCGGCCACCGAGCAGTTCGAGGATCGCGTTGCCGGCCTGCTTGAGCCGCAGGCCGCGCTCGACGTCGGCGCGGTGGGTACGGGCCAGGTCGATGGCGCTGTCGCGGCCGAGGAAGTCGGGGGCGTGAAGCAGGTGGATGTGCAGAGTCTGGCTCTCGATCCACTCGCCGCAGTAGAGCAGCCGTCGCAGGGCGGCGAGTTGTCCGTCCACCACGACGCCACAGGCGTTCTCGACCGCGCGGCAGGCGCTCAGCTGATAGGCGACGGGGCAGATCCCGCAGACCCGGGAGGTGATGTCGGGTGGTTCGGTGTAGGAGCGCCCGCGCAGAAACGCCTCGAAGAAGCGCGGGGGTTCGTAGATGGCCAACCGGGCTTGCACGACCCGGTCGCCGTCCAGGTTCAGGTGCAACGCGCTCTCGCCCTCCACTCGGGTGAGCGAGCCGACGTGCAGCACACGCGAGCCGCGATGGGTCACCGGAACTCGTCCTCCTCGCGGGAGGCCGCGTCGTATTCCTCGGCGGCGGCGTTGAAGGTGCGCAGCACACGCACCACATCGAGGGTGTCCATGCCGTCGCGTCGAAGCAGCGGGACGAAAGCGGGGAGGTTCGTGGAGTCCGAGGGGCCGAAACAGCCGTAGCAGCCGCGCCCGAAGGTGGGGCACAGCGCGCCGCATCCGGCGTGGGTGACCGGACCGAGGCAGGGGGTGCCGTGAGCCACTGTCACGCAGGTGGTGCCGCGCTGCTTGCACTCGAAGCAGACGCTGTGTCGCGGTACACCGGGCGTGCGTCCGGCCAGGTGGGCGGTGATGACCTCCAGCAACTGGCCGCGGTCGATGGGGCAGCCGCGCAGTTCGAAGTCGACGGGAACGTGGGCGGCGATGGGTGTGGAGGTGGCCAGAGTGGCGACGTAGTCCGGTCTGGCGTAGACGACGGCCTGGAATTCGGCGACGTCGGCGTAGTTGCGCAGTGCCTGGACACCGCCGGCGGTTGCGCAGGCGCCGATGGTCACCAGGCGCTGTGAGACGGCCCGAACGTGCCGGATTCGCTCGATGTCCTGGGGGGTGGTTACCGATCCCTCGACCAGGGACAGGTCGTAGGGGCCGGGCGCCACGGCGGTGGACGCCTCGAGGAAGTGTGAGATGTCGACCCTGTCGGCGATGCCGAGAAGTTCGTCCTCGCAGTCCAGCAGGGTGAGTTGGCAGCCGTCGCAGGAGGCGAACTTCCATACGGCGAGTTTCGGGCGTCGTGGGGTGCGACTCGGCATCTCGTTGGTGGGCACGCTACAACTCCCGGACCATGAGCAGGGGTTCGGCGCGGGTCCAGTCGAGAACGGGGCCGTCGCGGCAGAGCAGCAGCGGGCCGAGTTGACAGTGGCCGCAGTGTCCGGTGCCGCAGTGCATGGTGCGTTCCAGCGAGACCCGGATCCGGTCCGGGTCGACGCCGCGGTGCACCAGGTCGGCGGCGGTGGCCCGGATCATCGGCTCGGGACCGCAGATGAACGCCGCTGCCCGCGGCGGGTCGAAGTCGGCCCGGTCGATGAGTGTCGTGACCAGGCCGACCTCTCCGGTCCACTCGGGGTCGGCACGGTCGACGGTGACGCGGACCCGGGCTGCCGCGTGCCAGGGCTCGTCGAAATAGAGCAGTTCGTCGGGCGTTCGAGCGCCGACCAGTACGTTCAGGCGTCCGTAGCGCTCGGGCGCGGCGAGCGCGGCCAGTACGAGCGGTCGTAGCGGCGCCAGGCCGATGCCCCCGGCCACCACCACCAGGTCGCGCCCTTCGGCTCTGGGCAGTGCCCACCCGGTGCCGAAGGGGCCGCGTACACCGACCGTTTGGCCGGCTCGCACACCGCGCAGCTGTCCGGAAACGGCTCCGACGGCGCGGACGGTGTGCGTCAGGCGCGCCCCGTCGATGCCGCAGACCGACAGCGGGATGTCGCCGACGCCGAAGGCGTACACCATGGCGAACTGCCCCGGGCCGAAGGGCGGCAGGGCCGCGCCGACGGGTTCCAGGGCGATCGTGGCGGTGTCCGGTGTGTCGACCCGGTGCGCCATCACCCGGTACGGGACGGGCGTGGTCATGATGTCGCGCCACCGCCGCCGGGGGGTCCGTACGCGTCCGGCAGGCGGATGCGGTTCGCCTTCGGTCGGCGCGCGATCACCGCGTCGTCGCACTGCGTCATCCGCCGACCTCCACATGCCGATGCCGTCCCAGTATGGCCACAATGCGTGGCCGAAGTGTTCCCCTTGGTCGTCATCTCTGATCCGGGTGGGCCGATCGTTCCCTCGTTCGGGCCTTTCCCGGGTCCGGATCGGCCGCCGGGAATGGTGTAGCGGGAAGGGAAAGCGGCATGGATGTGAGCGAACGGATCGTCGTCATCGGCGTCGGCAACGAGTATCGGCGCGATGACGGCGTGGGATGGGCGGTCGTGGCCCGTTTGGCCGAGCAGGCCACCGGGTCCCCGCTGCCGGCCGGCGTCGCCCTGCGCAGGTGCGACGGGGATCCCGCTCGCCTGATCGCGCTCTGGGACGCCGCCGATCTCGCCGTCGTGGTGGATGCGGCTCACGCCCACCCCGGGTGCCCGGGTCGTGTGCACCGCCTGGAACTAGACGCGGAGCGACTGACCCCGCCCGGCGGCAGGACGAGTTCCCACGGCCTCGGTCTCGGAGAAGCCGTCGAGCTCGCCCGCGTTCTGGACCGCCTGCCCGGGCGGCTGGTCGTCTATGCCGTCGAGGGCGCCGACACCGGCCTGGGCAACGGCCTGTCCGGGCCCGTGGCAGCGGCGGTGGAACCCCTCGCGCGGCGGATCTCGCGAGAGATCGCACCGCGTGCTCACTGAGCGGTCCGGGATTCGACGGCGCCGGGCCCTCGGCGGATGCCGTCGACCGTGTGCCGTCCGATCGCCACGGCGGATCGGCCGTTGCGAAGATTGACCAGTTGATCAATTGCAAGTTTCTTCAATTTCATACATCCTGGTCTCCGGCCGGGGTGATCCGAACCGGGTTCTCGAGGGGAACGAGTGCGGAAGAAAACGGGAATGGCGCCGATTCCGCTGTATCAGGCGAAGGCGGAGTTCTTCCGCATGCTCGGGCATCCGGTGCGCATCCGGGTCCTGGAACTGCTCCAGGACGGACCGCTGCCCGTGCGCGATCTGCTCGCCGCGATCGAGATCGAGCCGTCCAACCTGTCGCAGCAACTCGCGATCCTGCGCCGCTCCGGGATCGTGACCTCCAGTCGCGACGGATCGAGCGTGGTCTACGCGCTGGCGGGTGGGGACGTCGCCGACCTGATGCGCGCGGCGCGGCGCATCCTCACCGAGATGCTGGCCGGACGCAACGAACTGTTGGCGGAGTTGCGTGAGGCGGAGGCCGACACACTGTGAGTACCTCGCTGTCCCGCGCGTGGGCTCGGGTGGGTGCTCTGTTGCCCGGACGTGCCGACGTCTTCGCGATGCGCCGCGCGCCGCGCCGCGATCTGCTCGCCGGGTTCACCGTGGCCGTCGTGGCGTTGCCGCTGGCTCTCGGGTTCGGAATCTCCTCGGGTCTGGGCGCGGAGGCCGGGCTGGCGACCGCGGTGGTCGCGGGGGTGGTCGCGGCGGTGTTCGGTGGGTCGAACCTCCAGGTCTCCGGACCGACCGGGGCGATGACCGTGGTACTGGTGCCCATCGTGCACGAGTACGGCGCCAACGGCGTGTTGACCGTTGGCTTCCTCGCCGGCCTGCTGCTGATCGCCCTGGCGTTCGCCCGCGCGGGACGATACATGGCGTACATCCCGGCCCCTGTGGTGGAAGGCTTCACCCTCGGCATCGCCGGGGTCATCGCCCTGCAGCAGGTCCCGACCGCGCTGGGGGTACCCAAGCCGGAGGGCGACAACACCGCGGTGGTGGCGTGGCGGGCGCTCGAGGCGTTCGCGCGCGAACCGCACGGCCCCGCCTTGGCGCTGGCCGGGTCGGTGGCGATGGCGATGTTGTTGGGCGCGCGCCGGTGGCCGACCGTTCCGTTCTCGCTGCCGGCGGTCGCGGCGGCGACCGTCCTGGCGCAGACCGCGCATCTCGACGTCGTTCGAATCGGTGCGCTGCCCACGGGATTGCCTGCCCCCGACCTCGGCTTCGTCGAGGTCGGCGCGTTGTCGTCGCTGCTCGCGCCCGCCGTCGCGGTCGCCGCGCTCGCGGCGTTGGAGTCACTACTGTCCGCGACGGTGGCGGACGGTATGACGGTCGGTCAAAAGCACGACCCGGACCGGGAGTTGTTCGGCCAGGGCATCGCCAATCTGGCGGTTCCGCTGTTCGGCGGGGTCCCGGCCACGGCGGCGATCGCGCGGACCGCCGTGAACGTGCGTACCGGCGCCGCCTCACGGCTCGCGGCGATCACCCACGCGGTGGTGCTGGCGGCCGTGGTGTTCGCCGCCGCGCCACTGGTGGCGAAAATCCCACTGCCTGCGCTCGCCGGGGTGCTGCTGGCCACCGCGATCCGCATGGTCGAGGTCCGCTCGGTGCGGGCGATGGCTCGCGCGACCGGATCCGACGCGCTGATCCTGGCGCTGACCGCAGCCGCCACCCTCGCCCTGGACCTGGTCAAAGCGGTCGTCCTGGGCCTGCTGGTCGCCGGGATGCTGGCCCTGCGCGCGGTCGCCATGAACATCCGGGTGGAGAACGTACCACTGCGCGCGGATCTGACCGAGGACCACAGCGCGGAGGAACACGCCCTGTTGGCCGAGCACATCGTGGCCTACCGTCTCGACGGTCCGCTGTTCTTCGCCGCCGCGCACCGCTTCCTGGCGGAGTTGTCACAGGTCACGGACGCACACGCGGTCATCCTGCGGATGTCACGGGTCAGCACCCTGGACGCGTCGGGGGCACTCGTCCTCAAGGAGGTGGTCGAGCGACTGGAGCACCGCGGTATCGCCGTCTACGTTTCCGGCATACGCCCCGACCACCACCGCACCATCGACGCCCTGGGCGTGATGGACCGACTGCGCGCCGAAGGGCGGGTCTTGGCGAGCACACCCGAAGCGATCGCAGCGGCCCGGCGACATCTGTACAGCGCCGGACTACTGCCTCCCGACCCTGGCGAACAGCCACGAGAAGACGCCCGACTGGAGCAGGCACAGTAGCGCGTCGTCGCCGGCGCGTCCTGCGGTCCGCCGTCCGCCGTCCGCCGTCCGCGAAGATCAACCGGGGAGCATGTTTGGATGCCGGGAGACCTGCTCCCCGTGTTCGTCGCGATTCCCGTACAGGTCCACCAGTACCTTGAGCAGGTCGTGGTCGGTCAGTACACCCACGGGGCGATCCGTCTCGTCCACCACCAGGAGGGCGTCCAGGCCGGCCCCCAGCAGACGCTCACTCGCGCTGATCACATCGATGTCGGGGGCGACGAAACGGGGTTCGGACCCGAGCACGTCGCGCGCCGTTCGGTGCTTGAGTCCGAGCGGGTCGAGAGCCCACACCGACGCGAGGTCGCGGTCACCGAGCAGGCCCACGGCTCGGCCCTCATCGACGACGGCCAGGTGGCGCAGGTGGGCGGTGAGCATACGGTCCATGGCCTGCCACAGTGTTTCCTGACCGGCGACCGCGACAACGGGGCCGTGCATCACCTCGCGGACGGTCGGAACAGGTGTCGCTCGCCCTGAAGGGACGTGTGTCGTGGACATGAGTCACCTACTCGGATTCGAGGTTGTTCGACGTTGGGTTTCGGACGGCCGAACCCACCCGCCCGGGCCGAAATCCCGGACCGGGTCAATCGGCGATCAGGACCGCCGCACCGTGCACACGATCCGCGGCGAGGTCGGCGAGTGCACGGTCGGCGCGGCCCATGGGATAGGGCGTGGTCGTCACTCGTAGGTCGATCTCGCTCGCCAGGCGCAGGAACTCGACGCCGTCGTCGCGGGTGTTGGCGGTGACGCTGCGCAGATTGCGTTCGCGAAACAGATGCCGTTGGTAGTTCAGCGGCGGAATGTCGGTCAGGTGTATGCCTGCCACCGCCACGGTTCCGGAAGCATCGAGTGCCGCCAGGGCGGCCGGCACGATGTCGCCGACGGGGGCGAACACGATGGCCGAGTCCAGGGGTTCGGGTGGGCACTCGTAGGTGTCGCCGGCGGTGGCGGCGCCGAGTTCCAGCGCCAGTCGGCGGGCCTGTTCGGAGCGGGTCATGACGTGGACGGCGGCACCCCGCGCCAGTGCGACCTGTGCGGCGAGGTGGGCCGACGCGCCGAAACCGTAGATGCCGAGCCTGCCACCGGGCGGCAGGTCGGCGCGCCGCAGGGCCCGGTAACCGATGATGCCCGCACACAGCAGCGGCGCCAGGTACTCGGCATCACGATCCGTGGGCAGTGCGTACGCGTAGTCCTCCGGCACCGAGGCGACGTCGGCGAACCCGCCGTCGGCGTCCCAACCGGTGTAGGTCGAGTCGGGGCACAGGTTCTCGGCACCGGTTCGACAGTGGCGGCATGTCCCACAGGTATGGCGCAGCCAGGCGATGCCGACGCGATCACCGGGGGCGAAGCGAGTCGCACCCGTGCCGACGGACTCCACGACGCCCACCACTTCGTGCCCGGGAACCGTGTTCGCCCGGTGCGGCGGCAGGTCGCCCTCCGCGAGATGCAGGTCCGTACGGCAGACGCCACAGGCCTGCACGCGCACCAAGACCTCGCCCGGGCCCGGCTCCGGGCGCTCGTCTTCGACGAATTCGAGGGGATGGGTGTCGATCGGCCCGGGACGGGTCACCGCCCACGAGCGCCCGGCGCGCCCACGCGCGGATGTGTCGGTGCTCATGAGCCTCGCCCCCATGCGCGATGGTCGAGCGCTGTGCCTTCCTCTCCCAGCGTCGTGCCTGCGGGCAACGGGCCACAGGGCCGGATGGTGCCGTATAACCCGGGCCGAAAGTCCCGTCGGCAGCCCGGTGCCACGCCTCGCCGCCGCATCGGGGGCCTCTTCGTGAAGCGCATGGCGCAGGCCCGAAGTCATGACCGGCCCTCCGCGCCGTGTGCGCCCCGAGGAGTGGCATCCCGTTCCACGTGCAAATGGCCAGCGAGTGCGCATCGGACCTCCGCGCGTTCGAAGGTGTCACATGCCGTCGGACGAACCGTGGGTGTCGTCGGTGCGGTAGGCGATGTGTTCGTGCACCGAGACCACGCCGTCGACGCTGTGGCACAGCCGTTCGACGATGGGGATCTGGCCTTTGAACTCGACGGTTCCACCGAGGGTGACCTGCCCCTCGTGTACCTCGACCGTCACCTCGGAGGGAGCAAGGCGCAATGTTTGCCACAGAATATCCTGGTCGATCTCGTTGCGGATGGCGTCGTCGCCGCGGAGGAAGACGCGCAGCAGGTCACTGCGGCTGACGATGCCCTGCAGCCGGTCCTCCTCGTCCACCACCGGTAGTCGCTTGATGTCGTGCACCGCCATGAGGCGGGCCGTGCCGGCCACCGTCCAGTCCGGACGTACACACACCGCGGGCGCAGACATCAATTCCTCGGCCCGCACCCCTTCGGCCTTGGCCCGATCCCACGCCTGTGGATCCGGAACCGGGCTCGGGCCGGGTGGGTCGTCCCGGGCGGTCGACTTGCGGAGCAGATCGGCCTCGGACACCACGCCCATCGGACGGTCCGACGCGTCCACGACGGGCACCGCGGTGACGTGGTTGTCCGCCAGGAGTTCGACGATCTCCTTGAACCGCATGTCGGGCCGTGCCCTGACGACCTCCCTGGTCATGCACTCGGCAACCGTTCGGTGATGCATGTTGCCTTTCCTTTCGGGGTGCCGTGGTCGGTCGTCGGCCGCTCGTGTCGACCCGTTCCGGCTCCGGCCTCGGAGCCGACGGGCATTGCCGCCGTCGCCGGCATTCCATCGACGCCGTGGCACTTCGGCCGCCGTCCAGCGGCCCCGTGTCAGCCGCGCTTTTTCGATCCGAGCAACGCTTCGGGCTTTTCGATGTGCGTTTCCGGGCCGGGAAAGAACAGCGATTCGTGGTCGTCTTCGGTCCAGCGCACCATGTAGGGCGGGGTGCCGTCCGCGTGCTCGACCCGGATCACCAAGCCGACGCGTCGGGGCTCGCCCACGTGCGGAGACTCGACCACCACCCAGTCGCCTACCTGCGCCTTCATGTCGCCGCTCCCCTTTCCGGGCTCCCCGAGTTCATGGCGGTGGCAGGGTTTTCGCCACCTGTCAAGCCCAGAATGCGCCGAGGATTCGCTCTCGCACAGGGCCGAAGGACCCGGGGCCGATCGGGGCCCACCACGTGAAGGATCACATCCCGATCCGTCGAACGACGGCCGGCGAAGTCGGCGGCGGTGGCCCGTACCGCGATCGGGCAACGCGGGGCCCTTCGTCGCACCGACCGGGCCGAATGGCCCTGCCCGTCGACGGCGGCCGGGAGCACAGTCGAGCCGCAGGGCCGGCGCGGATGGGCTCGTGCGGAGAGGAGTGCGCGGTGGGCACCTTCGAGGAATCGCCACCCGTGGTTGTCGGGGTCGAGAGCACCGACGGCGGTCGACTCGCGGTCCTTTGGGCTGCCGAGGAGGCCGATCGTCGCGGACTTCGGCTGCGTCTGGTCCATGCGTTGGACTGGCCCCTCGGGGCCCAGCACGACCCGGACATGCGGAAGCCGTGGGAGACCTGGAGCGGGATCTTTCGACGTGCCGGGCAGCGGGCCCTCGAAGAGGCACGCTCGCTCGCGCTGGACGTCCATCCGGGGCCCGAGGTCACCGAGGCTCTCGTCGACGGACAGCCCGGCGTCGTCATGTGGGAGCAGGCCGCGAACGCGGCGATGGTCGTCCTGGGTTCGCGTCGGCTGTCCTCGATCAGGGAGCTGATGACGACCGGGAGCATCGCCGTCCCGGTGATCGCACACGCGACCTGTCCGGTCGTGATCGTCCGCGAGCCGGAGCACGGTGGGGACCATCCCGGGACGGTCGTCGTCGGAGTGGACGGATCACGGGCCGTCGCGCTCGCCTTCGAGGAGGCGTCGCTCCGAGGTGCGACCTTGGTCGCCCTGCAGGTTCGTCCCTTCACCGCGAGCCCGGTGGTCGGCGCGGTGACCCATGCGGAGGAGGTCGCGGAGGGCCGGATCCGCCTCGCGGAATCGCTCGCGGGGTGGGCACAGAAATACCCCCCGACGTACCGGTGCGACGCGAGGTCGTCTTCGGTCATCCCGTGCACGCCCTGGCACAGGCGTCCGAACACGCGCAAGTGTGTGGTGGTCGGTACGCGCGGACTGGGCGGGTTCAAGGGCATGCTGCTCGGCGCGGTCGGTCACGGACTGGTACACCATTCCCACTGTCCGGTCATGGTCGTGCCGCCGGAGCGCGGCCGTGACGACGATCGCGACTGACACTCACGAGGATTCGACTGCCTCGCCGCCCGCGCCGACCGGTGGATCGTGGTGCGTGCGGCACAGGCCCGGCGGATATCGCCGGGGCGGACGTGGGACTCATGGGCCTGCCCCTTCGGAGGCGTCCGGCCCCGCGCTCCCCACGCCGGATCGCCGACACTTGGTCGTATCCGGCGCCGGCCACGCGATAGCGGCAAACGCGTCGTTCCCGGTATTCGGCCGCACCCCGATGGCCGTGGGGAGAGATCGATATGACCAACACATCCCTCCTGAGTCTCGCCGACGTGCGGTACCTGGCCGCCGCAGGCGGTGCGGCGCCCTCACTCCACAACAGTCAGCCGTGGTTCTTCCGACCCACGAGGGACGGTCGCGGGATCGCGGTGTACGTGGACAGGACACGTGCCGTCCCACTCACCGATCCCGACGGCCGGGCCATGCACATCTCCGTCGGCGCGGCAGTGTTCAACATGCGCGTCGCCGCCGCACGACTGGGCCGAAATCCGCACGTGACACTGCTGCCCCACGAGGGCGACCCGCCTCCGGCGGCCGTGCTCGATCTGAGTCGATTCACCCACGACTCGCATCCGTACGGCCCGGACCTGTCCCCGGCGATCGATGGTCGGCACTCCAGTCGACTGCCGTTCGCCAACCGTGATGTACCGGAACCCGTCGTCCGTGAACTCATCGCCGCCGCCGGGGCGGGAGGCGTGGTCCTGGACGTGCTGGAAGAGGCCGACGCGCGCCGCGTCCTGAACCTGACGGCCGAGGCCGAACGACGCACGGCGGCGGACCTCGCCCGGCAGGCGGAAACCCGCACGTGGTTGCGCGTGGAGGAATTCGGTACCGACGGCATCCCGCGTGCGGCCCTGGGCCCTCAGGACCACGACGCCCGAGTGCCGGTGCGCGCCTTCACCGGACACCCACCGGCTTTTCCCACATCGACGCAGCGCTTCGAGGCACTGCCACACGCTTCGACCGTCCGGAGGACTGGCTGCGCACCGGTCAGGCCATGGAGCGGGCCTGGCTGCTGGCGACCGTCCACGGCCGCGTATGTCGGTGCCGCATCAGGCCGTGGAATGGCCGGATACCCGGGCGACCCTGCGCGACCCGAGGACCGGCCCCGGCCACGTCCAGATGGTGCTGCGCATGGGATACGGGCCTCCTGGAGCCCCGACCCCTCGCCGGCCCGTGGCGGAGACACTCCGGCCGGCCGCAGGGCGCACGAGAAACCGTCACGGGAACGGACGTGCCTCCGGCCGGATCAGCGTGAAGCCTCACCGTCATCGACGCGACCGGAGGCCGACGTGTGTTCGGCCGGAACGCACGCTGCCCGCTGGTCGTCGTGCCTACCGCCCCGGATACGAATTCCCCGACACGACTGACGCCCGACCACGGCGACTCCCAGGCACCGGATCCGACCATGGTCGACCCATGGTGGCGAGCGGCGAACCATCTCGCGTGGGCCGGATGCATCTGCGGGTGTGACCGCTGCCCACCAAGCCGTTGCGGCCCGGCCACATCAAGCCGCGACTGCTCGGGCACCTCATGCGCGACGCATCCTACGGTTCGGTTCCGGCCTCCGTGTCGTAAGCGATCCCGGCGATCGAATCCCGGCGGCCGATCGACGAGGCCGAGGCCGAGACCGTACGAACCGCGATCCGAGCCCATGCGCGCGCACCACCTCCGTGGCACGTTGCGAGGGTGGGCGGGGCGCGCACGACGGCACAATCGTTCATGCGCTCCGAGGCGTCGTCCAAGAGCTGGGTCGGCGATCGGGAAGCATCACGCAGCCGGTTCGGATTCATGAGATACGTCGCGATCCGGGGCGATGTTTCCGGTGGCACCACAAGGAGTTCCCGGAAGGGGTCGATCAGTGAGAAGAGTTCGATCCTGTGGGGATCCTGCCCGGCCACGAACCCGCCCCAACGCACCACCCGGCCGAGTCCGGTGATCCGAAACGGCCGAGGCGGGCCGACCCACAAAGTCCGGTCAAGCGTCGCCCGCGAATAGGAACCCACCTGTTCCATCGCCGTGAACAGCACAGCCAGTTCGTCGACCGTCGCCCGCGAGCGCGGCCACCACACCCCGTCCAGCTCATCGCTCCTGCCCCCGCCGCACGCGAACAGCGCCAAACGCGCAGGGGCATGAGCATCCGTCACCGTCACACTCAGCACGGGAATCCGCCTACCCGACCGGACACAGGCTCCCGAATACGATCGGCGCGAGTGCCGGGGTTCTCACGACGTCACCTTCGTTCCCTCCACGGTAGCCCCATGGGAAGCGGAACAAGAACCGCGCGCCTGAAGCGCCGGATATGTTACGAGAGCCTGCGGTTACCCGCCGGCAGCTCGTGGTTGTCCCGCCGCACCGTCGATGTGGACCCGGGTCAGCACACGTGCCAGGTCGTGATTGGTGACGATTCCGAGCGGTAGCCGGGATCGACCGGCAACGATCAGCGCGTCGACCCCGGCATCGAGCATGTATTCGACAGCCGTGAGCACGTCGACCTCCGGACGCACGATCGGCACGCACCGCCGCACGAGCTCGGTGACGGTACGCGGACCCCGGCCCAGGTGTCGGCAGCGGTGCAGCGCCCGCGGTTCGGCGAGGTCGCAGTCGCGGAGCACCCCCACGGCCTCGCCGTTGCCCGAGTCGACCACGGCGAGGTGGTGCAGTCCGAGCGTGAGCATCAGCTCGCGGGCTCTGCGTGGGGGATCCGTGAGAGCTACGTACGCGACCGGCGCGCTCATGACGTCGCCCACCCTGGGAATCGATGCCGGCGGCGTCGGGCCTCGATCCGGGGCCGTCGCATGCGTCCTTGCGGAGTTCACATCGCTCTCCGTCGGTCCGTCCGCCCCAGTCTCCCGGCGGCGGCACGTGTGTCCGCCTCGTCCTGCCGGGGGCGGATGCCCACTCCCCCACCGTCCGGCGCGGCGGCATCCCCTCGGAAGGGTCGATCGGACCCGTCGGGTGGGCCGAACGGCTCCGGCGCTCGTCGAGCATCCGACGCACCATGAAAGTGGAAGTCGGTTCGGCGTCCGAGGAAGGTGAGGGCAATGGCCGTGGTTTCGGCCCTGGCGGTGGCGCCCGCACGTCAGGTGGGGCACATGTACGAGGACGACAACTGGAACTGGGTGTGGGGATCGGTGATGATGCTGCTTTTGATCGCGGTGATCGTCGCAGCGGTGTGGTTCTTGGCACGAGGCGCCTCGCACGCTCGCGGGCCCTCGGAACCGGCCGGTTCGTCGGCGACCGAGGTACTGGCTCAGCGCTACGCCCGTGGTGAGATCGACACCGAGGAGTACCGGGAGCGCCTGGCGGTCCTGACTACCGGCGCGGACACACTTCGTGGGGACAAGGGTCATGGCCGCGGCGGATCGGATACGCCCGGCGCCTGATGGTCGCGGGTGCGTTTCAGAGCGTGAAGGTACGGCTGCCGCCGGGCGGGATCTCGACCACCGAGCCGCGGAACCCGATCGGGATCGAGCCGCCCTGCCCCGGGCGCAGGCTCACGGTTACTTCCCGCCGACCGACCTCGACCACCACGCCCCAGTGCCCTCGGTAGCGCAACTCGACCTGCAATCGGCTCAGGCGGGCGGGCAGACAGGGGTCGAGCCACAGTACGTCACCACGCGTGTCCAGCCCGGTGTAGCACCGTTGCATCAGGTCCACCGTCCCGGCCATGGCCCCGAGATGGATGCCTTCGGCGGTGGTGCCCCCCTGGACGTCGTGAACGTCGCCGCCCAACGCGTCGCGGAAGAATCGCCATGACCGCCGGCGATCGGTGCGGGCCAGTACCCAGGCGTGCACCACCGAACTGAGCGTCGATCCGTGCACGGTTCGGGCGCGGTAGTAGTCGACCGTGCGCTGGGTCATCTCGTGCCCGGCCGGATATCCGAGGCGGCGCAGCAGGCGCCGGATCTCCCGGACCGGGAACAGGTAATAGAGCATCAGCACGTCGGCCTGTTTGGATGCCTTGTAGCGGTTCACGCTGTCGCCCTCGGCCTCCAGGATGCGGTCGAGGCGCCGATTGTTCGGGTATCGCCGGCGGTAGTGCGGCCAGTCCAGTTCGGCGAGGCGCTCGTATCCGGCGAACTGACTGGGCACGCCGTCGTGAAAGGGGACGTGGAGTCGGCGGGCGACCGTCCGCCATCGGTCGAACTCGTCGTACGTCAGGTCGAGTCGCTCCGTCAACTCGTCGCGTCGGTACCCGGGCAGTGCGTCGAGCGCGTCGAGCGAGCGGGCGAGCACCCACGAGGCGAGCACGTTCGTATAGGTGTTGTCGTCGATGCCGGGACGGTCGGCCCAGGGGTAGGCGTCGTGGTATTCGTCGGGGCCCATCACCCCGCGGATCCGGTAGCGCTCCAGAACGGGATCGTACCGGGCGGTGTCGGCCCAGAAACGGGCGATCTCCAGCAGCATCTCCGCACCGGACGTCTCCAGGAAGTCGATGTCACCGGTGGCCTGGTAGTACTGCCAGGTGTTGTAGGCAACGGCCAGGCCGACATGGCGTTGCAGGTGTGTGCGGTCGGGGAGCCACCGTCCGGACATCGGATTGAGGTGGGTGCTCGGGGCCTGCTCGGTGCCGTCGGCGGCGCTCTGCCATGGGTACATGGCTCCGCGCAGGCCGACGTCCGCGGCGGCCTGTCTGGCGGCGTCCAGGCGCCGGTACCGGTATCCCAGTACGGCCCGGCTGATCTGCGGTGTGCGCAGATTGAGCGTTTGCAGAACGAACAACTCGTCCCAGAAAATATGTCCGCGATATCCCTCGCCGTGCCAGCCGCGGGCCGGCATCCCGGCGTCGAGATCGATGGTGTGTTCGGAATGGGTCTGTGCGATGTGAAACAGGTGCAGGTGAAGGGTGTTGCCCTCGCCGGCTCGGTCGGTGAACTCCGCCTCGGTGCGGAATCGGCGCCAAAGCTGCTCCCAGCGTGTCGCGTGGGCGCGCAGCAGGGTGTCGAAGGGGCTCGTTCGCGAGAGCGTGCGGATGGCGGCGCTTCGTGGATCACCGACGGCCGGGTCCCTGCAGGTGTATACCGCCACCGTCTTTTCGATGGTCAGCGACTGCCGCGCGACGGCCTCGATCGTGAAGATCTGCGCGGGTCGGCCGGGCGCTGACTCGAGTCCCGGCTCGGCCTCGACGGTCGCCCCATCGCGGTGAAGGCGGGTGCGCGCTGCCGTGATGATGTGAAACGGGGAACCGACGGCCTGCACGCGCAACCACAGGGCTTCCTTCTCGCTGCCCTGAGCGGTCGGGGTCAGGTGGCGGCCGGCCAGGCTCCGGTAGCGGGCGACTCCGGTGTTGGCGACGGTGCCGTCCAGTTCCGCGCGGATGTGTAGCGGGCCGGACCAGTTCTCCGGGGTCAGCACCGTCTCCAGCGCCGCGATGTGCGGTTCGGCGAGGCTCACGAGTCGCCGTTGACGCAGGCGGGTGCGCCGGTCGGCCGCGTCGACGACCAGGGCGTCCCGCGTCAGGATCCCCCGACGCAGGTCGAGTTCCAGGCGCTGGGACACGATCCGCGTCGTGAGGTCCTCACCGAACCACCCGGTCGCGCCGCCGGCTCGGAACGTGAGCGGCAGCCAGTTCGGGCAGTTGATCAGATCCTCGTTCTCCATCCGACGGCCGTCGATCGTCGAAATCAGGCGATCGTAGCGACCGGCGAGATAGGTGCCCGGGTAGTGGATCCCGTCGGCACGCGACTCGGGAGCAGCCCCTCGGGTCACCAGATAGCCGTTGCCGACCGCGCACAGTGCCTCCCGCCGACCCTCGTCTCGGGCCTCGAAGCCTTGGAAGACCAGCGTCCAGGGGTCCTGCGGCGGTGGGCATCCGGGTCTGCTCATCGGATCACCACCCGTTCTCCCGGACGAGGCACGACCGCCGTCCAGCGCAGGTCCTTGCTGCCCGTCACGGTTCCCGTGCCACCCGGGATGGTGAGCACGGCGGGTCGTGGAGATTGGTCGGCTACGCGTGGTCGATCGGCCGTGCCAAGGCGTCCGGCCGCCGGTGTGGTGTCTCGTTCGGGTCGCATGTGTGCTCCGATCGTCGGCCCCTCGTGCGCTCATTGCTCGATTCGGCCGGTCCAACGCGGCTCGACCACCGCCCACTCCCGCTCCCAGTCGCGGGCTCGCCGGCGGGAGGCCAACAGTTGCTCCCAGCCGAACGCTCCGGCCGTGACCGTGAGCGCCGCGGTGAGCGCGAGCATGCCGGTGGTGATCGCGTCGACGACGATCGCCCCGTGGGTCGGCGGGGGTGTGGTGGGCCGGCCCTCGGCGTCGAGCCAGATTCTGGTCGTATCGCCCGCCGATCCGCCGAGCGGCACCTGCGCTACGCCGGTGTGGGCGGTGCCGTCGGCCGCGACCCATCGCACAGTCGCCGTCACCGTCTCGGCACCGGGCCTGACCACGGTGGGCGGCTTGATCAACAGCACGGCGAAAACCCGGTGCGTATGCGCCAGTTGGCGAGTCCGCGCCGCCTCATCGAAACCGATTTGGACGTGGACGGCCGCCAGGACGACCAACGGCACCAGGATCAGGGCCAGGATCGCCAGCACGAGCGTCGACCGCAGGTGGGTGACGTCGCATCGCCGACACAGCGGCTCGCGGCCCAGGAGCGCGCGAATCCGGCGCCGTGCTCGTGCGAGCGTTCCGTGCGCTCGCGGCCCCGGGCCGTTCATGACGCGCGGGCGGGTATCGGCACGACGGCCACCGGGCAGGACGCGTGGTGGAGTACCGCGTGAGTGGTGGGGCCGAGGCGCATCGGGAAGGGACCATGGGCTCGGTGGGCGGCGACCACCAGCAGATCCGCGTGCGTGGAGACGCCGATCAACGCGTGGGCGGGCACCCCGGTCGTGACCATCGCCTCGATCGTGGCGTCCGGCTCCCTGGCCCGGATCGGCTCCAGGATCTCGGTCAGGAGATGGTCGTGGGTTGCCGCCATGTCCAGCGGATCCCCGAGCAGGGGCGCCACCACGCCCGGGAAGTAGCCCGCCATCGTCAGGGTCCACACGTGCACGGGAACCACCCTGCCGCCGACGCGACGGGCTCGCTCCACGGCAAACTCGACCGCCGGGGCGTCGCTGTGATCGGCAACGCCCACGACCACGCTCGGGGTGTCCACCTCGTCGGCCGCCTCGGGCACGATCACCACGGGACAGGTCGCGTGCGCGCACACCCGCAGGGACACCGATCCGAGCAGCAGGCCCGCGAAGCCCCCGTGGCCGCGAGTACCGACCACGATCGTCTCCGCCCGTCGGCTCGCTTCCAGGATAGCGTTCGCAGCCGGTCCCTCGAGCAGCGAGGTTTCGACGGTCAGGTGGGGGTGTGCCGTGCGGCTTCGCACCGCCGCCTCTTCCAGGAGGGCCCGGGCGCCCCTGCGAACCTCGTCCGGCCGAGCGTGCCCGCCGAGGGCGGGTGCCGGGATGGCCATCGTCAGGTGGAGCGGCATCTTGGCGTCGGCGGCGGCGTGGGCGCCCCACACCAGCGCGCGTTCGCCACCGGGCGAGCCGTCGTAGCCGACCATGATCCCAAGGTCGGGTAGATGGGTTCCGGTGCTCATGACTTGTCCAATCGTCGCCGAACGACGTCCGGGGCTGCGGGCCGGGTTTACGACCTCCGATCGCTCCTCACCTTCAGCGTGCGCCCGCTCGACCGGCGGACACAGGGCTGCCCGGTCCCGCCGGACCGGGACCTTCGGCCCGGTCCACCATCCCCACCGGCCCCGTGCCGGGGGCTGCGAGGGCTCGATCGTGGAGACGGGGCGAACCGCGTGATCGTGGGCCCTGGAGTCACAGGAGGCGAGCGTCATGAGGACGAGCGGCGAACCCGCCCCGGAAACCGCATCCACCCTCCCCGCAGAGGCGGCGGTTCGGGAGCGAAGCGTGGTCGACGTGATGAGCACGGCGTTGCTTACCGTCGCCGACGACGAATCCCTGTTGATGGCTTGGGAATTGATCCAGCGCACCGGATTCCACCATCTCCCCGTCGTGGACGAGGACGGCCGCTGCGTGGGTCTACTGAATCGCGGCGAACTCGCGGTCGCGTGTGCTCTTCCGGCGATCTCGCTCTCCGAGCGCTACGTGGGCGACCTGCTGCCCGGCGGTGTGCAACCGCAGGTGCCGATCTCCGCCCGGCTCGCCGAGGTGGCCGATGTGATGACCGAACACGCGGTGGACGCGGTCGCCGTCACGGACGACGACACCCTGGTGGGTCTGGTGACCGCCCGCGACCTCGTCACGGCCCTCGCCGGACGTACATCGCCGCACGGCCCCCGCGACCACGGCCCCGTGCTCTTCCGGTTGGAACCGGTGCTTCCCCCGTCGCGCCACACCTGATCGCCCTCCTCGACCCGCTGACACTCGCCACTTCCTCGCAACCGAGACCAGCAAGGCCATCCGAAGGAGTTCGACATGAAATCACTCGGCACCCGGTTCGACCGGGAATCGATGGGCGTGCCCCCCGGCAGGGCGTCGTGCCGGCCGACGAGGCCACGCACGAGCGCTCGGAAGGCCGGATCGTGGTGGGCCTGGACGGCTCCTACGGATCCGCGATCGCCCTGCGATGGGCCGCACGCGAGGCCGCCGAACTCGGCGTGGTCCTGGACGTGGTCGCGGCCTGGACGGACGCCGACCCGGATCGCCCGACCCTGGACCACCCGGACCCGCTGTCGGTGGCCCGCGAGCGGCTGGAGCACGCGCTGGCGAACCTGGTGCGGGTTCCGACCCCGCCGGAGCGGATCGTGGCCACGCCGCTGCACGGCACGGCCGGCGAGGTCCTGGTCGCTCGTGCGCGAGATGCCCGGTTGCTCCTGCTGGGCACCAGCGGCATCGAATGCCCCGCGATCCCCGGCCCCACCGGGTTGTACTGCCTGCGCCACAGCGCTGCCCCGGTGGTGTTCGTCCCAGCACCGGACGCCTGAGAGGACGTCAAGTCCCGTTCCTGATGATGTGGTGTCGCCCGTTCGTGGGTGATGGGACTGTTTCACACTCGCGTGATGTCGTGTGCATGGCGGGGGTCGCGGGCATGGAACGGATGCCGTACGCAACCGACTTGTCGGACCAGCAGTGGGCGTTGATCGAGCCGCCGGCCACCGCGTGGAAGCAGGAGCGGGTGGCGCGGTCGGCGACCGGCGACCCGGGCTCCTGCGACCTGCGCGAGGTTGTGAACGCGCTGCTCCACCATAACCGGACGGGCTGTCGGTGGCGGCTCCCGCCACACGACCTCCCGGCCTGGTCGGCGGTGTTCCATTACTTCACGCTGTGGCGCCCGGACGGCCTCGACCAGCGGATCCAGGAGATCCGGCGCTGCCGGGTGCGGGAGCGGTCCAGACGGTTGGAGGACCCGTCCCTGGTGATCATCGACACCCGGTCCGTCCGTGTGGCGGCCGGGGTGCCGAAGGAGACGACGGGCCTGGACGCGAACAAGAAGACACCCGGCAGGAAGCGGGGGCTCGCCGTCGACGTGCCGGGCCCGATCATCGGTGTCGTGATCCTCGCCGCGAGCGCGCACGACAACGAGGCCGGCATCGCCCTGCCGGACCAGGCGGCCGAACGATGCGGGATGCGTCTGGAAAAGGTCCTGGTCGACCGGGGATTCAAAGATGCCGTGATCGTCCACGGAGCGGTGAGGGACATCACCGTCGAGGTGGTCCGACGCAACCCCGACGACGCAGGCAAGGGCTTCGTCCCGCAACCGAAGCGGTGGGTGGTCGAGCAGGTCAACGGCACCCTCATGCCGCACCGGCGCCTCGCCCGCGACTACGACCACCGACCCGACAACGCGGCCTCCCGCGTCTACCGGGCCTCCACCGCCGGCATGCTCCGACGCCTCACCGCCCCTACCCCCACTTGGCGGGACGACGTGGATCTGGCAGCGTGAACGTCGCCGACCTCCTGCGGTCGCTGCAGACGGAACACGATGAGACCGCAGCACACGCCGACAACCTGCGCGAGCGGATCGAGCGGCTCACCGCCGCCCTCGCCGAGACCGAAGCCCGCCTGGACGAGTTTGCCGCCACCCGCAGGGTCATCGACGACCTCACCCCTCCCGACCACGCGACGGACCCTGCGGAGACCGCCACCGCCACCGCCTACCAGCACATCGTGACCACGTTCAACGAGCATCCCGGCCAGGTGTTCCGCGTCCGCGATCTGCACGAGCACCTCGGCCTACCCACCGACGAGCCCTCGATCAACGTCACCCGCTCCCGCCTGGGACGACTCGTCCGCCAAGGGCTCCTCGAACAACCCGGACGCGGCCGCTATCAGAAACGGACTTAACGCCCTCTCAAAACAGCCGGGACCGCCCACGACGTGCTGGGTCCCGGCGTCGAGGTGATGGGCTCGCGGCCGATCCTGTCACCGCCCAACCCCGCCCCCGACCGAGCGGCCTTGCTCCTGGACTTCGTCGGTGATCGAAACCCTCGACAACCCGGAGGTGCTGTCGCGGCCTCGCCTCGACGTCACGACCGTGACGATGAACGGTGTAACCCTGGGGACCGGGGCCACCGACGTTCCACGCGGGAACATCCTCCAGGCCCAAGTCCTCCATAGTCCGTCGATATCACGGCGGGACCGGCATCGAGAGCGAGCACTACGACGCCGAAGGGCGACGGTTGACCCTCGACGAGGTTGTCGACCACGCCGTGCTCTCGGACGGATTCCTGTACTGCGCCGACGAGCTCACCTATCGGGCTCGCGCCGGGAAAGTCGTCCGCTTCGCAGGCCATGGTCCTTGTCTGTCCAATTTCGCGCATCTGACGTCGTACGAACAGTTCCTGGCCGCCTTCGGCGAACCCGGCCGGGTGCACACGGACGAGACCTACGGCGAACTCGTGGGCTACGACACCTACTACCCGGGCGCGCAGAAGTACGTGCGATGGGATGCCTGGGATCACCGCGTGAGTCTGATCAGCCTGGGCGCCTTCGAGGAATCCATGGAGTCGTGACCGGATGCGAGGGCCCCGGCCCGTCCCGACGGCCCGTTCCCACCGGGTTCGGGACCGGCGCACCGATCGGCGACGGACGCGGATTCGCCGCCCTGCAGGACGCGGGGTTCGGTGTCGGGGTGCCAGTCCGTAATCTCGGTCGGGCCGGGGGGTTCGACGTCCAGGCCCTCGAGGAAGCCGTCGACGATCACGCGCATCTCGACGGCGTCGCCGGGGTTTCCGGGAGCGTCGGCGGCGCCGGCCAGGAGCGCGCCGAGGGTTTGCGGGAGGGTCGTGGCGGCGGGCGGCGGGCGGCGGGCGGCGGGCGGCGGTGCGACCCTAGACCAACCCCAGCCCAGGGAGCTGCAGCGCCAACCCCAGGATCAACACCGGCACCCCGATCACGAACCGCCGCCGCAGGCACGCGGCCGACGCTAACCCGACAAGCGTCACCACGAAACTGAGCCCGCAGATCCCGAGCATCCACCGAAAGTCACTTCGATACCGGGCCCGACACGCGGCGTCGTCACAGACCCCCGCCCCGTCCGCAACACCGTAGAGCGCCAACAGATCCACCCATCGCCATCACCGCAAACACCCCGAGCATCGCAACCCCGGCCGGCGCGGCCACAAACCCGTGCATCCCACCACGTGGCGTCGAAACCGTCTTCTCCATGCCGAGCACGCTACGAGCCCGCCCACTCCGGGGCGTCCGCACACATACCCAGCCGAGTACTCACATGACGCCGCCTGCCCGGCCGTCCGCAGCCGACCGGTCTCCGACGGGTACCCACTGGGTGTCGGAACTCGGCGGACGGCGTGGAGGAGATCCCGATCCGCAGGCCCTCGCCGCTGCCCGACACCGCCCGGACCGTCCCCGTCGCGAGCGGTGCACCGTGTCATGACGGTCCCGGGCGTTACAGTTCGCCGGCGTGAGATCACCCGAGGAGCTCGACACGATCGACTGGCCGTCGCTGTACCACGCCTACGGGGATGGCGATGACGTCCCGGACCGGATCCGGGCCCTGTACGCGGGCGATGAGGATCGCGCCGACAGGGCCCTGGGCGAGTTGTTCAACCGCGCGTTGCACCAGGGATCGGTGTATCCGGCGGCGGTGGCGGCCGTGCCGTTCCTGGCCCACGCCGCCGTGCACGCCGCCCATGGACGAGCGTCCGCGCTCGCGTTCCTCGCGGGCGCGGGGGGCTCGGGACCCGAGCCCGATCGCGGCGACCAGGAGGAGGGGCACGCGCGGGTCGGTGCCGAAGTCCCCGGCCTGCTGCACCTGCTCCGCGACGGCGACCCGCAGGTGCGCCGTCAGGCGGTACGGGTCGCCCGCCGCGCGAGCGCGGATACCGTGCCGGCGGCGACGCGCGAACTGGCCGCGACGTACGCGACGGACCCGGTTCCCGCCGTACGCGCGGAAGCCTTGATCGTCCTCACCCGGATCGACCCCGACCCACGGGCCCGCACACGGCGGCTCCGCGACGCGCTCACGGACCCGGTCGCCGCCGTCCGCGCGGTCGCCGCCCTCGCGCTGCTGGCACGGGAGGCCGCCCCCTACCCGGCGGACCTGGTCGCGGTCCTGGCCGACGCCGGAGGCGACCGCGAACTCGCCGTCAACCGGATCGAGTTCTTCCCCGGGATCGGCGACACCGACTCCCGCGTCGCCGCCGTCCTGGCCCACGACGCGGAGGCCACCGCCACGGTGGCCCGCGCCTGGATCGCGCAGGGCAACGTCGAAGGCCGCGGCTCACGCCGCGCCCACGAACTCTCCACCCATTGGCGCAACCGCGAGAACGACACCCTCGCCCTGCTCTCCGCCGCCCTCCCCCGCACGACGACGCCCTGGGACCTGTCCGAACTGCTCGTCGCCGTCATCCGCTGGGCCCCCGACACCCCCCACCCCGACACCACGCTCGGCGACAACCTCATCCCGCACGCGCTCGCCGACACCACCACGGCCGAACTCACCCAACTCGCCCTCGGCCTCCTCGGCGACGCGCGTCTGCTCACCGCCGTCCCCGACCCCGAGCCCAGGGCACTGGTCGCGCTCGCCACCCGCACCCACGACCCCGACCACCAACGACTCGCACTTCGCCACCCGAAGGCATGTCCCGATGAACTCCTCACCACCCTGACACCCCACGCCGCCCGCACCCTCCTGCGGGACCTCAAGGACCTGCTGCGCCGACGCCCCACCGTGACGCTCGTACGACGATTCGGTGACTGGGGCATCCGGGACACCGAACTGCTCGGCCTGCTCGCCCACACCGCCCGCGGCAACCCCGGTGAACTCGCCACCGCCGCGACGGTCGCCGCCGCCCGCCTCGGCGCCGACCCGGCACCGGCACTGGACGTGCTGGCGCGCCGCCTCGAGGACGACTGGCGATGCCTGGAGGAGGCAGGCCTCCTGGGCCCGACGGCCGCACCACTGCTCCCCCTGGTCGAGGGTTTCCTCGCCGACGACCACGCATGGACGCGGCTGTACGCCGCCGAAGCCCACTGGCGCATCACCGGCGACCGCTCCACAGCCGTGCCGATCCTGACCGATCTCGCCGAAGCCTTTCCCCTGCCCGCGCTCGAAACGCTCCTGGCGATCGGCCCTCCCCACCCCGCCCGTCTGCGGCCGCACCTCGAGCACTGGGCGACCACCGACCGTCGCGTCCTGCCCGACGACGACATCTTCGCGCCGCCCACCGAACTGCCCCCGGACACCCGACTGCGGTCAGCGGCGACACGGATGCTCGCGTGAACGGCACGACACCACACGGCGAGTCGAGGAGAAGTACACCCTTCGGGCCGTAAGCCCGGTCCGCGTCGGACCTGCGGGGCTCCTCGTGGAGCTGTATCCGAATCCATGGCACCGGCCCTGGGCATCACCGCGGCCGACTTGTTCGGGCAGGCCCCGACGGACACGTGCATCCGACATCCGCCACGCGGTCTCCCGCAGACACGTCGCCAAGAAGCGGAGGACGGCAACGAACCCCGGTGTGCAGCGCCGATGCAGGAACCGTCCTCCGACCGAACCCGTCAGGCAGTCGAAGTGCGCCGGCTGCGGCAGCACGAAGAAGTTGACCAACGTGCAGGCCTACGGCAAACGCGTCTGTGGTCCCTGCAACCACAAGACCCGGGCCGCTTCCCTGTCCTGCTGCGCGACCCGTCCGTCCGGAAGGGTCGCCAACTCGACGCAGTTTCCCTCGGCATTGCTGGCCGTGCTCTTCACCCACTCCACCCCGGAAAGGGAGTCGGCCGGCATCCCGATGACCGTGATCGTGCGGAGCGCGCGGTCGAGTTGTCGGTCGCCGTCACGGCCGAGGCGGTGCCGGTCGGTTGGTCCAAAGGGCGCGGGGATCGGTGCGGCGCCGGCGAAGGACGCGAACGCGGCCTCCGAACGGAACCTGCCGGCATGCGACCAACCGGCGAGGATCTGCGCGGCACTGATCGGTCCCACACCCAGGAGACGCGGCAGCTTCGCGGCCGTCGGGCATGCGGCCACGCCGTGTCGCGGAAGGTGCCCCCAGTGCGTCACGGCCCAGGGACGTGTCCGCGAGGGACGCCACGAACCTCGGAGCCCTCGACATCCGGCCGGAGAAGGGCGGAGTTCCCCGGCACGAGCGGGTCGGGGACGGTCGCAACGGTCCGTCGCGTCTCCGGAGCCGGCGGTGGGCCGGACTTCCATGTGCCTCCCCACGAGGTCCTCGAAGGCGTCGGCGGATCGGGCGTGGGACGACGTATCCGAAGCGTCGCCCCGTCCATCGGCTCTGGAACAGGCCCTTCACGGCCACATGATCGACACCATCCGCACCGGAGTCGCCGGCACCGCGCACCCTGACCACAGAGCCAGCAAGCACACGGAGCACGTGTACACGAGGTCGAACCGGCCTGAATTCCGTCCGGCCGGAATTCAGGCCATGGCTTGCGGTCCGGACACGAACCTGCGGGCGCTCCGCGACAACTCCTCGGCGAGAGGCGGCCGTTGATCGACGAGATACCCCGGCCGGTGACTCCCGTGTCCGGCCGGGACCGGGTGCTCCGGTGCCTCGCCGCCGTCACCCTGGGGGATTCCGCCCGCAAGGCACTCGCCGAGGCCGATCCACCCACCGCAACAACCGGCTTCGTCGCGTCCGCGTGCCGGGCGACCGCACACGTGCGCCCCGCGCTGATCCCGTGGTGCTCGCCCACGTGCGGGCCGGGCAGTGCTTCGAGATCGGCCCCCGACGCGCTCGTCCTGCACGACACGGCCGGCCGAACCGCGCCGCCCTGGGGGCACATCGCCGAGGTGACGCCGGCGTCCGGAGGTGCGTCCGCGCAAGGGGACACTCACCGGCCGCTCCATGTACTACGTCGAGGAGGGCATGTTCCGGGCCCGGGCCTCGATCCGTTCCCGGGAGCGACCGGCGGCGGGGCGCCGTACACGGTCCGCGGTCCCCAGGCGATCACCGACGAGATCGCGGCCCCGACCGAACGCGAGGCCACCGGTGCCGCCCCGGCCGCCCGTCCCGCGCACCGGCCCCACCCCGCCCCGTCCACCCGTACCACCGCCGTGACGACGACCCGTCGCCCCACCCCGGGTATCCGCATGCGTTCCGCCGCCACTCCCGATCGTGCCGCCGTGGTGGTGACGGCGCGCTTCCCGGGCAAGGGCATCGACACCGACTGCGGCTGCGGCTGCGGCTGCGGCTGCGGCTGCGGGTAGGAGCCCCACGACGCCGGATGAACAGGAGAACGGATTCCCCGTCGCTTCCCGCGCCGACACCCGGCATGATCTCCCCGGCGGACACGCCCAGTTCATCCATCGAGGGAGTCACGTCATGAACCGCGCCCGACGCACCGGCCGCATCGGTGCCGATGCCGTGACCGGACGCATGGTGGCCGCTCTGATCGCGGGAAGCGCGGTCCTGGTGACCGCCGCGTGCACACAGGTCGAGAATCGCCACCCCCACGCGGAGGCAACACGGGCGACCGGGACGACGAAGCCGACACCGGGCCCCGACCCGGTCGACCCCCCACCGTCCGGGGCGACGACTCCCGGCTCCCCGACGCCGGACACGAACGCTCCCGTGCCCGGCGAGCCGCCACCCGCATTGCCGGCCGTCGAGGACGCCCCGACGCCGGCCGGCGAAACCCGCGCCCCGGCGCAACCGGTACTCCCGCGCATACCCGCCAAACCCTCCATCGCCGAGACCAACACCGCCCTGGCGAAGGCCCGCACGCTGCGCGCACGCGGCCTCGACCCACGATCCGATCGCTACGTCAAGGCCGTCGACCACGGCTGCTTCGCCCACGAGTCACAACCCGGCTGCACGGACTACCTGGCGACCCGCGGACTCGGCAGGGCGTACGCCGCGGCGATCACCCGGGACGACCCGACCGACACCCGGCCGCGACCACCGATCCAGCCCGTACTGCCCCCCGGATGCGTCATCGCCGCAACCGTCGGCGACGCCCGGGCACCGAAGGGCTTCCTGCTCGCCTGCACCGACTACACCCCGGAGTGAGACGCGACGGTCCGACCCGCGGCCACCGACGCCGGGCGGGCGGACCGACGACCCGCCCGGAGACGAGATCGATCGCGGTTGCCCGGCGGCCCTGTCCGTTTGCCCCGCGCACGCCCCCGGCAAGGAGGGTGAAGTCCTTCTTGAACACGTGCCGAACCACGGCCGGTTCGCCGAGCCCTTCACCACAGGCACGCCCGTGACCTGCGGAATCGCGGAGCCTGATGTCGTCGAGCAGGATTCCGCCCGGGAACTCACCGGCCCAGAGCGATACGGACCTTGGGTCCGGTGCCGAAGAACGTCATCCCGTCGCAGACCGGGACCAAGTCGCGGGCGTCGCCGGGGATCTCGATCGGCAGGGTCGTCGACGCCGAGACGCCCTGTGTGAGGAGGGCCGTTCACGAGTTCCTGTGACCTGCACGTGGGGTTCGAATCTGTGAGCGATTTCCCGCGCTGCAAGTGATCGTTTCCCGTCGTCGCATGTAGGTTCGTACGCCGGTGGCAGGGTGGATCGCTGTCGTGCCCGGGAACGGAAGGGTGGTCGTATGGCCGGTGGGTCGGAGCGGGGGGCGCGTCGGGCGTTTCTCGAGTCCTTGGAGTTGGGCCAGGTTCGCAGGGGTGTGGTCTCCTCGATCGCCGGTTTCGGGGTCTTTGTGGACCTGGGTGGGTTCGATGGGATGGTGAGCGTCGCCAATCTGTCGTGGAACCACGTCGAGCACTTGTCCGATGTGGTCGAGGTGGGGGAAGAGGTCTGCGTCGTGGTGTTGGACGTCGACATGGACCGCGAACGGGTCTCGTTGTCGTTGCAGGACCTGCAGCCCGATCCGCTCGTCCCTTTCGCCCGCACACGGCTGGGCCACGACCTTGCCGGAGTTGTCACCAAGATCGTCCCATTCGGCGTCTTCGTCCGCGTCGAGGGCGGTATCGAGGGACTGCTGCCCAGGACGGAGGAAGAGCGGGTGACGCCCGATGCCCCCGAGCGTGTCTGGCGAGAAGGGGACGCCGTGGTCGTCACGGTCGCCGACATCAACTTCCGTCGTCGCCGGGTTCGGTTCAGCCTCGTAGAGCACCGGCCAGGGCGGTTGGAGGCATACCCGCCGCCCCTCGGATGAAGGGAAGGGCTCGGATTCCGGGGAGCCGGTGGTGTCCCTTGCTTTCCCATCCGGGTGGTCGGCATCGTCATCGAGCCCGGGTGGTCTTCTGACCGAGCCGAGGGTTTGTCCACGTTGGGTCGTCGTAACAGATTCGGCGATTGTCTGGCCCGGCAACTTGTCTGGGCAATTTGCTCCGGAACCGGGCCGAGGGCGAGTGATCGGAGCGTCTCGTCCGGAAGCTCGGGGGCCAACGAGCCTTGTTTGTTTGGCGTTTCCCAGTCTCGGGGCCCTTGCGATCTCTATGAGCTGATCCGAGTTTGGTGGAGTCCCGGAAGCCGGGTTATGGTGCCCGGCGTAAAGGGGCACCACAAGCTATGCCAGCATCACGTAAATACCCCGATGAGCTGCGGGAACGGGCGGTCCGCGAGGTTCGCACCTCCGGGCGGCCGGTCGCGCATATCGCTCGGGACCTGGGCATCCACAAGGAGGCCCTGCGGAACTGGGTCCGCCAAGCCGAGGCCGACGCCGGCGAGCGCGGCGACCGGATAACCACGGCGGAAAGCGAAGAACTCAAGCAACTGCGCAGGGAGAACGCGGAGTTGCGTCGGGCGAATGAGATCCTCAAGGCCGCGTCCGTGTCTTTTGCCCAGGAGATCGACCGTCCCCGGACGAGGCCGAGCAGGTGATCGGCCACCTGCGCGAGCGTGGCCTCGGGGTCGATCCCGTATGCCGGGTGCTGGACTTGTCGCCGTCGACGTACTTCGCCCGCCGGAAGCGCCCGAAGTCCGCCCGCCGACTGCGCGACGAACAGCTGATGCCGCTGATCGAGCAGGAGCACGCCGACTCCGGCGGCACCTACGGCGCGAGGCGGATTACCCGCGCCCTGCGCCGCAAAGGCCACATCGTGGCCCGATGCACCGTGGAACGCCTGATGGCCGAACTCGGCATCGAGGGCGTCATCCGCGGCCGCCGCCGCCGCACCACCGCCCCCGAGCCGGCCGCGCCGCGCCCGCCAGACCTGGTCGACCGCGTCTTCGCGGCCGACCGGCCCGACCGGTTGTGGGTCGCAGACCTGACGTATGTCCGGACCTGGTCGGGGTGGGCGTACGTCGCGTTCGTCCTGGACGTGCACTCCCGCATGATCGTCGGCTGCAGGCCGCCGAGCACATGCGCACCGAACTCCCGCCGAAGGCTTTGGAGATGGCGCTGTGGCGGCGCCGGATCAAGAAGGACTCCGGCCTGGTCCATCACAGCGACCGCGGGTCGCAATACGTATCGATTCGCTACACCGACCGGCTCGCCGACATCGGCGCGTCCGCGTCGGTGGGCTCGGTCGCGGACTCGTACGACAACGCCATGGCCGAGGCGCTCAACGGCACCTTCAAAGCAGAGCTCATCGAAATGCAGGGCCCATGGCGCGACTTCGCCCAGGTCGAACGCGCCGTGTCCGAGTGGGTGACCTGGTACAACGACGAGCGCCTGCACTCGGCGCTCGACTACGTGCCACCGGTCGAGTACGAACAGCAATATTGGGCGAGCCAGGAACAAGACACACAGACCGCCTGAACAACCACAAGCCGACTCTATAAAACCCGGGTCAGCTCACCCCACACTCACACCCGGTGATCCGGCGATGATCGAAATTGAGACATGCTCAGATCACGCTGTCCATTCCCTGGCGGTTCGTGGCTCCGATCAGCACTCTTATGCCAACCAACGGTGAAGATCCGTTGGGGTGCCGACACACCGTCCCTGGGGGAGCCCATGAAGAAACCCGGAATTCTTGCCGCCCTGACCCTGGCCCTCGTCGCCGTGCTGAGCCCCTTCTCGACCGCACAGGCAGCACAGACAGCACAGGCCCGCGCCGGCGGGGAATGTACTACCACCTGGTGGCTGATAGGTGGCCCAGCGGACGCCACGTTCCTGTGTGACACCGATTATCCGAAGATAACTTGGCCGGACGGACGGGACGAGTACGTTCTCATCGGTTCCGACCACCAGGTTTGGCACAGCTACCAATACAGCGCGGGCGGGGCATGGTCCACCTGGGCCACCCTTGGCGACAGCAACAACATCCAGAACGGCGTCTGGACGTGGTGGGCGGGCTCGACCCCCATCGTGCAGGTACTCGGTGGTGACAACCAGTACTGGTGCAACGTCTACAGCGGCGGCTGGAGCAACTGGCACGTCTGCACCTGATCGACCCGCCCGTACGCGAAAGCCCCGCCCCGAGCGGGGCTTTCGCGTGCCCCGAGGCCACGAACCACCCGCCGACGAACCGGCCCCGGGGAACCGCGTCCCTTCCGAATCAGGGGCTTTTCTGCGACCGGACGTCACCGGTGGCGCGCGCGGTTGTCAGCGGCCCCGCGTGGGCTTCTGCGAGCCTGGGACGGCTTCCCGGGTATCCGATACCCGCCGGGGCATCTCGGGCGCCCGTACGGGCCCCTGGGGTCATGGCGCGGGTGGTGCTGGTGATCACGGTGTCGAGCGCGATGGCCGTGTCGCGCAGGATGGCGAGGGTGGCCGCCGGGTCCGCGTCGGGATCGAGCGCGATGGCCGCGAGGTGATCGAGGATCCGGGATGCGTGGCCGGCCACCGTGAGCGGCAGCGGCGACGCCACCTCCGCCGACGTCACCGGGGCCGGCTCGTACGCGTCCAACGCGGGCCCGAGCAACGGCTCGGGCCCTCGGCCGGTCCAACGTCCTACGGGTCGGCGCGCCGCGGGGCTGGCGGAGCGCACCACCGCCCGGTCCTCGGCCGCGGTCGGCGGAAGCAGCGGCAGCAGCACCTCGCGCGGGTGCCACCGAGCCTCGACACCCCACTCGTACCGGCACCGGTGGCACCGCCACAGGCCGGCGGCCTCCTGGTCGACATCGGTGGACCAGCACTGCCCGCACCGCACCGGCACGGCGGGTGCCCGCCGGCGTAGACGCCGGGGCGCGTGTTCCTCGGGCGGGCACCCGACGGTGCCGCCGTGGCCGTGAAGATGGTGCACCCGCACCTGCTGGTCGGCGATCAGAGGGAGTTCCGGCGCAGGTTCGTGCGAGAGGTCGCGGCCGCGCGGAAGGTGGGCTCGGCGTTCACCGCCGCGGTCGTAGCCGCCGATCCTCACGCTCAAGTTCCTTGGTTGGCCACGGAGTTCGTGCCGGGGATTCCCCTGAGCGCGGCGGTGGAGCGGTTCGGGCCGCTGCCCGAGACGTCACTGCGCGAGCTGGCCGCGGGCCTGTTCACCGCGCTGGCCGGGATCCACGCGGCCGGCCTGGTTCACCGGGACGTGAAGCCGTCGAACATCGTGCTGGGCGTCGACGGCCCCAGGGTCGTCGACTTCGGGATCGCGCTCCCGGCCGGCGCGACCGGCCTGACCGGGACCGGCCACACCGTGGGCACACTCGGGTTCATGTCCCCCGAACAGTTCGAACGCTCCGACGTCGGGCCCGAGAGCGACGTGTTCTCCGCCGCCGCCGTCCTGGCCTGGGCGGCCACCGGCCGTTCCCCGTTCCCCGTTCCCCGTTCCCCGTTCCCCGGCGACACCCTGCCCGTGCTGTTCGCGAACCTGACCACGCGCGCCCCCGATCTGAACGGACTCCCCGCCCCGCTCGCGCCCCTGATCGAGGCGGCCCTCTCCAAGAGCCCCGCGACACGCCCCACCGCCCGGGACGCCCGCACCATGGTCCCCGCCCCGCCCACCCACGTCGGCCCGGACCACGGATGGTTGCCACCCACGCCATCCTCCTCGCCGCCTCGGCCGTACTCCGCACCCCCGCGCCCCCGCTCGCGTCCGACGGCGACACCGCCACCGCGACGCCACCCGTGGGGGCGGCGCCGAAGCACCCGGCACCACTCGCCGCCCAACCGCCACGGAAGGCACCGGCCACGCCGGAACCGGCACACGGCGAGCCGGAGGCGCCGGAAGGCAGGACCTCCCCCGACGACGCACGGCGCGTGTGGGCGGCACGGAACAAGGGGCCGTCCGGCGCCGGCTGCGTCGTCTCGGGCGCAGGTTCGTCGACTTCGCCGCGAGCGTGGGCCGTCACCTGGGCTATGGCGGACGCGGTATGCGCAAGCTCCTGACGGCCGCCGGGAACCGGGCCGCGGTCGGGTTCCGCAGTCGGCGGGATCGACTCGACGGAGCGCAGTGTCGTTCCCGGGTCCACTCCCGCACGCCGTTGCAGTGTTCGGCGACCTTGAACGGGCCGCCACCGGGATTCACGCGGTTGATGTCTTCTCTGGGGGTTCGAGTTGTTGCCCTGGCGCATGTATTCCAGGTTTGATGCAGCTCGGCTCTGGTCTGCATGAAGGTAGCCGGTGCAACAGGTGTGGTGCCATCGCCGAATCGGGTGAGACTCCGGAGCCGGGCGCGCGATGGACTTCGTGATTCGTGAACGTCGGAGTGGTGGGGGCGGTCGTCGCCCGACTCGTGAGCGGGAGGTATGTCTCCTGCTCACGAGTTGGGACTACGG
>NZ_JBHZAV010000028.1:0-73083 GCF_042754445.1 Embleya sp. NPDC059213 | reverse complement strand
GTTCAGCCGTGCGATGGAGGCATTCGACGACGACACGGACAGCGACATCCCCTACCGCATCCGCGTCCTCCTCGGCCTGCCCACCGGCGACTCCCCGGAACAACCTGCGGCGTAGCCGCGAAGCCCCCCGGGCCGGGCCACCGCTCGGACGGACCGCGCTCGCGACCACGACTGTGGCTATGGCTGCGACTGCGTGAGCGTGCGTCGCAGCCACCGCAGGCGCGCGTCGCGGGCGTCCCGGCTCAGCGCGGCCCGTGGCGCGAGGGTGTCGAAGCCGTGGAACGCCCCGGGCCATACGTGCAGTTCGGCTCGACCGCCGGCCTGCCAGATCGCGTTGGCGTACGCCACGCCCTCGTCCCGGAAGGTCTCGGCCGACCCGACCTCGAGATAGGCCGCCGGCAACTCGGCCAGGTCCCTCGCGCGAGCGGGCGCCGCGTAGGGCGGCAGATCCGCCGCGCCGTACCGGTCGCCCAGGGCCGCCCGCCACGCGGTGGTGTTGGAGGTGCGATCCCACGTGTCGACGCCGGCCAACTGCCGTCCGGAGAAGGTGTCGTCGCGGTCGTCGAGCATCGGACACAGCAGCAGTTGCCCGATCGGTGTGGGCCCGCCGCGGTCGCGGGTGAGCAGGGCGAGGGCCGCGGCGAGTCCGCCGCCGGCGCTCTTGCCGCCGACGATGATCCGGTCCGCGTCGATGCCCAGTGCGTCCGCGTCCGCGACCACCCGGAGCAATCCGGCGTAACAGCCCTCCAGCGGTTCGGGATACCGCGCGTCGGGCGCCAACGGATACTCGACGGAGACCACCGCCAACTCCAGCGGGAGCGCCCATTCACGCAGCACCTGCGGAAGCACGGACCACGCGTTGCCCATCACCATCCCGCCGCCGTGCAGGTAGTACAGCAGCGGCAGCGGCCCGGTCACCCCGGCGGGGCGGGCGCACACGAGCGTGACGTCCCGCCCGCCCGACGCTCCCGGCACCCGCGATTCGTCCACCTCGAAACGACCGTCGGCCCGCAGCTCCGCAAGGGTCGGCCTGGGCCGCGTCTCGGCATCCCGGGCCTGCCGGTGCGCCAGGTTCGCCGGGGTGAGCGGCTCCCGCGCGCCCTCTCCCAAGGCGGCCAGAAACGCGCCCAGTTCGGGATCGAATGGGGGCACACGCCGAGCCCTCGAAGCTCGCCCAAGGTCCATGCGAAGCAGTCAACCACCTCCTCGCCGCGGCCCGTCGCGGGACGGCGGGGTCGGTCGGGTGGTCGACCGGCCACGTTGTGCCGCACGCCGCACGATCGGATCATCGGAAAACAACGAAAGGCGAACACGTTTGGTATCCGCGCAAATTCGCAGCGCGACACGCCCTCTTCCGCGTGCCGAACCGACGACGACGGACCAGACTGGCAGCCATGAAGGATCACGAGGGATCGGCGACCGTGGTCCTGCCGGGCGGCCGGCGGATCGGCGTGCACGCGATCGTGGACGCGGACGAGGAACGCCTGTACGACCCGGGCCCGGACACGACACCGATCGGCTGGACGGCGACGCTGAGCCCGAAGAGCCCGACGGCCCACTCCGACCTGCACGAAATCTACCTGGCCGGCCAGGGGAAGTTGTGTCTCCCGAGCGGCACACACGGCCGATTCCTGGTGGTCGGCATCCGCATCGGGGCCGGACGCCCCGACCGCGTCGACATCCAGGGCACCGGCGACCCCACGAGCGAGTGACGTGCGCGCCGGCGGCCACCGCCGGCGGGCGTCATGACGCGGCGGCCCTCACCCGGTCCGCGAGACCCCGGTCCAGCGCCACTCGCACCAGCGCCGCCGCGAAACGCGGCAGGTCGTCCTCCTCGACCAGCGCGGCCAGGGCCTCGGGCGACGTCGGCAGGCCGACCCGATCCGCGCCGTCGAGCGCCTTCCGGTCCAGGAGCGGCCGCAGGAACGGCCAGATCCCCTGGGCCTCGCGGCAGAAGATGCGGGCACCGGACGGACCGATGCCGGGGAAGGCCCGGAGCAGTTCCTCGACGCGCTCGCGCCGCCCGTCCGCGTCGCCGGCGAGTCGGCGCAGGTCGCCCCGGTAGCGCTCGCGAACGAGGTCGGCGCACGCGCCGAGCCGGGTCGCGGTGCCCTCGTCGTAGCGTACGTAGTGGGCCCGCCCGAGCGCGTCCACCCGCTGCTGCCAGGTCAGTTCGGTCATGCCCGCCGGGGTCCCGCCGCCCGCGTCGAACAGTTCACGCGCGGCGTGTACGGCGATCGACGCCTTGATCCGGGTGGCCGTCAGGTTGCTCAGCACCAACAACTGCCACAGCGGCGCGGGCCTATCCGCGACGCGGATGCCGGCTTCCTCGGCGTACGTGGTGCCCGCCTCGGACAGCAGCGCCGCCACCCGTCCGTCCCGGGTGCGGGTGGTCCTCATGATGTGCCTCCCACCTCGGGCTACCCCACCGCACCCGATCGAATCGCCCACGTCCATCGGCAATGGGCACGAGCAGCAGGGCCCGGGACCCATCACGGTCGGTGACAGGTCGATGGTGGGCCGGGCGTCCGAGGCGACACGGGCGGCTACGCGCCGATCACCTCCCGCGGTCCCGACGATCTCCGGACTTCGCGGGCGGAATCGAGCCGACACCGACCGGCCCCGACCCCTGGACCTACCCGGCCCGCGGCCGCAACGGCGTTGACAGAAAAGCGAGTTCGGGCGCACTGCACGGAGGCGCGGTCGTTGTCGCAGTCAAGATTATGAGCATGCTCACAATCACCACCGCCATCGCCGACGATTCTTGCTCTCTGCGATGGTCACGACACGTTATCGCCGCGTTGCCCAATAGTGACACCCCGCTTCATGCGCAGAAACTCTCGCCATTCGTCACTTTCGGCGAAGAAACTCCTGCTCAGTGGCATCGATTTCGAAGATTCTCCGGCCCGATGACCGACGGCGTCGAGTGTGTGTCGACACGGGGTTTGGCGATCGGCTGCCGAGGAACGTGCGCGCGCGCACCCGAAGGTTATGGAGAGCGGCTCGCGTGGGGAAGGTCCACCCTTCCGGTCCGCCACGAGCACGTCGGTAGGTTCGATCGGCATGTCCGCCGAAACGAAATCTTTCGCCGAAACGGAATCCGCCCGTCCCGTCGTCTCGATGGGCCCACCCGAGCTGCGCGATGGCGCGGCGCTGTGGCACCTGGCCCGCGAGAGCGTGGCGCTGGATCTCAACTCCTCGTACAGCTACCTGCTCTGGTGCCGGGACTTCGCGGCGACCTCGATCGTCGCCCGTGACCAGGACGCGGGCGTCCTGGGCTTCGTGACCGGCTACGTCCGGCCCGGGCTGCCGGACACCCTGATGGTGTGGCAGGTCGCGGTGGCCGAAACCGCCCGGGGACGAGGGCTGGCCACGCGGATGCTGACCGCGTTGATGGAGCGCCGCGTCCCGCATGGGCAAACCCGCATGGAGACCACGATCACCCTGGACAACGCGGCGTCGATCGCGCTGTTCACCGCGCTCGGCCGCGAACACGGGGCGCATGTGAGTCGTACCGAACTCTTTCGCGCGGCCCTGTTCCCGGACGGGCACGCCGACGAAGTCCTGTTCCGGATAGGCCCGTTCGCCGCAGCCGCCTGAGCCCGACGGCCCCGAACCGAACCGGAGGGGGCGGCGCCGTCGAACGTGGCTCGCCGCTGCCCTCGATCATCCGATCCCTGGAGAAGCATGACTGTTTTCGAAACTCTCGAGTCCGAGGTCCGCAGCTACTGCCGAAGCTGGCCCACCGTGTTCACCCACGCACGCGGCAGCCGGATGTACGACGAGGACGGGCGTACCTACCTGGACTTCTTCGCCGGAGCGGGTGCGCTGAACTACGGCCACAATCACCCGCTGCTCAAGCGCGCGTTGCTCGACTACCTGGAAAGCGACGGGGTCACGCACAGCCTGGACATGTCCACGGCGGCCAAACGCACGTTCCTGGAGCGCTTCGAGGAGGTGGTGCTCGAACCGCGCGGCCTGGACTACAAGGTGCAGTTCCCCGGCCCCACCGGTGCCAACACCGTGGAGGCCGCGCTCAAGCTGGCCCGCAAGGTGACCGGGCGCGAGGCGGTGATCGGGTTCACCAACGCGTTCCACGGCATGACCCTGGGCGCGCTCGCGGTCACCGGCAACGCGAAGAAGCGCGCCGGCGCGGGTATTCCGTTGGTGCACGCCACGCCGATGCCGTATGACAACTACTTCGACGGGCAGTTGCCCGACTTCATCTGGTTGGAACGTCTGCTCACCGACGGCGGCAGCGGCCTGAACCTGCCCGCCGCGGTGATCGTGGAGACCGTACAGGGCGAGGGCGGCGTCAATGTCGCCCGGTTCGAGTGGCTGCGCGCACTGGCCGACCTGTGTCGGCGACACGAGATCCTGTTGATCGTCGACGACGTGCAGATGGGCTGCGGTCGTACCGGTCCGTTCTTCAGCTTCGAGCCGGCCGGCATCACCCCGGACATCGTGTGCCTGTCGAAGTCGATCGGCGGCTACGGGCTGCCGATGGCGCTCACCCTCTTCCGCCGCGACCTGGACGTCTGGGAGCCCGGCGAGCACAACGGCACCTTCCGCGGCAACAACCCGGCCTTCGTCACCGCCACCGCCGCGCTGGAGCTGTGGGCGGACGGGTCGCTGGAGAAGCAGACCACGCTCAAGGGCGAACTGATCGAGCGTCACCTGGCCGAGATGGTCACCGAACACGCCGCGCTCGGCGCCTCCCGGCGTGGCCGCGGCCTGATCCAGGGTCTGACCTTCGCCGACAACTCCCTGGCCGAAGCGGTGTGTGCGCGGGCCTTCGAGGGCGGCCTGCTGGTCGAGACCTCCGGTTTCGAGTCGGAGGTGGTCAAGCTGATGCCGGCGCTGACCACGACCGAGGACGAACTCGACGAGGGCATGGGCATCCTGGCGGACGCCGTGCGTGCCGTCCGCGCCGCCGCCTGAACTCCCGGACGCCACCGACCACAACGGAAGGACCACCACGATGATCGTTCGCACCCTGGACGAACTCGACGGCACCGACCGCGACATCGTCGCCGACACCTGGCGCAGTCGCCGCATCGTCCTGGCCCGGGAGGGCGTCGGCTTCTCCCTGCACGAGACGGTCATGTACGCGGGTACCGAGACCTCGATGTGGTACGCCAATCACATCGAGGCGGTCTTCTGCACCTACGGTGAGGGCGAACTCACCGACGAGGAGACCGGCCGGACGTACACGATCACGCCGGGCACGACCTATCTGCTCGACGGTCACGAGCGGCACACGATGCGGCCGAAGACCGACATCCGCATGGTGTGCGTGTTCAACCCACCGTGCACCGGGCGGGAGACCCACGACGAAAACGGGGTGTACCCGCTGCTGCACGAGGAGGCGGGCGCATGACGATCCCCTCGATCGATCGCGGTACGGCGGACGGCGGTGCGGCCAACCGCCGTTCGGTGGACGCCTATCCCACCCGCCACCTCTCCGGCGTGCTGCGCGTGGAACGCCGCGATCCGGTGGTGTGGGCCGACGCGTCCGAGGGACCGATGGCGCCGGACGAACTCCGCGACTACCGGCGGGACGGCTTCGTCACCGTCGACCCCTTGCTCGAAGCCGGCGAAGTCGCTTCGCTGCGCGCCGAGTTGGCCCGGTTGTGCGACGACCCCGCGGTCCGCGCGGACGAGCGCACGATCATCGAACCCGATTCCGAGGCGGTGCGGTCGATCTTCGAGATCCACCGGATCAGCCCGCTGCTGCGCGAACTCGTCGCCGATCCACGGCTGGTCGGCCGGGCCCGCCAGATCCTCGGCTCGGACGTGTACATCCACCAGAGCCGCGCGAACCTGAAGCCCGGCTTCGACGGCTCCGGCTTCTACTGGCACTCCGACTTCGAGACCTGGCACGCCGAGGACGGCATGCCCGCGATGCGGGCGGTGAGCATCTCGATCGCGCTGACCGAGAACCACGTACACAACGGCGCGTTGATGATCATGCCGGGTTCGCATCACACGTTCGTCGCGTGTCCGGGCGAAACCCCGCACGGCCACTATCGAACCTCGCTGCGCCGCCAGGAGATCGGCACGCCCGACCCCGACTCGCTGACCGAACTCGCGGACCGACACGGCATCGCGGTGCTCACCGGGCCGGCCGGTTCGGCGACCGTGTTCGACAGCAACTGCATGCACGGATCCGCGGAGAACATCACACCGTATCCGCGCAGCAACCTGTTCATCGTCTACAACAGCGTGCACAACGCCCTGACCGACCCATACGCGGCCCCGGAGCCCCGACCCGACTTCATCGCTGTTCTCGTGTCCGATCCGCACGACCATGCCCGGGTCGGTCGCCTCGCCCAACAGGCGCAGCAGCACGACGTGTTCCTCCAGTGCTTCGAGGACCGGGCGGATCGTGTTCGGGAAGTCCATGCCGAAACGGGTCAGGTTGGCCGTCCCGGCCAGGACGACCTTCTCTTCCTTGTGCTCGACCAGGGTGTCGAGCAGGGTGGCCAGGATGCCCGCCACGATCGGCCGTTCCTCGGCGGTGAACGGCTCGGCGAGATCCTGGATCAGCAACGGCACATCGGCGAACCGCTTGCCGGTGATCCGGCTGTTCAGCCGCGCCCGGACGTCGGCGAGCAGGTTCTCGCCGACCGGGCCCGGTGTGTCCATCACCCGCTGCTCGACCCGACCCGTGCTGGTGATCAGCACGAGCATCACCCGGGTGGGCGCGAGGGTGAGCAGTTCGACGTGCCGGATCGTCGAGCGGGTCAGCGAGGGGTACTGCACGACGGCGACCTGATGGGTGAGCTGCGCCAGCAGCCGCACCGTCCGGCCCACCACGTCGTCCAGGTCCACCGCGCCGGCCAGAAAGGTCTGGATCGCCCGACGCTCGGCGCCCGACAGCGGCTTGACACCCGCGAGGCGGTCGACGAACAGCCGGTAGCCCTTGTCCGTGGGCACGCGACCGGCGCTGGTGTGGGGCTGCGTGATGTAGCCCTCCTCCTCCAGCGCGGCCATGTCGTTGCGAATGGTGGCCGGGGAGACCCCGAGGTTGTGTCGGTCCGCGAGCGCCTTGGAACCCACCGGTTCCTGGGTCGCCACATAGTCCTGCACGATGGCGCGCAGCACGTCCTGCTTACGATCGTCGAGCATGGTGCGCACCTCCCTGACCGGTTCTTCCACCCGTTGCCGTGTCCCGTCTGCGGCGATTCGTCGTGCTGGTTGGCACTCCGTCCCGCCGAGTGCCAGTGTACGGGTCACCCGATCCGGACCGTACCCCTGCGTCCGTGCCAAGGTTGACGCATGCTACGCGCCGAACAGCCGAAACACGCCACCTGGGAGCCGATCGCACCGGGCGTCCTGCGCCGCCGGCTGCCCGGCCTGGAACTGAATGTGGCGGTCGTCACGGGCCGGGACGGGATCCTGCTCGTGGACACCGGATCGCACGACCGCGAGGCGGCAGAGCTGTTGGCCTCACTCGCCCGGGAGCTGCCCACGCACGGGCTGCCCGACCGGGTGGTCGCGGTGGTGAACACACACGGTCACTTCGATCACTGCTTCGGCAACGACGAGGTGCTGCGGACCTTCCCGGACGCCGAGATCTGGGGCCACGCGGAGCTGCCGGAGTATCTGGAGCGGCGCGGCGACGCCGGTCGCGCGAGCGGCATCTCGTACGGCTTCGACCCTGGCCTGATGAATGCCGCGCGGATCGTGCCGCCGACCCGCCTGGTGGCCCGGGAGCAGCCGGTCACGGTGGACCTGGGCGGGCGCGAGGTGGTCTTGTACGCGCCGGGCCGTGGACACACCGACCACGATGTGGTCGTCCACGTGCCCGACTGCGGGGTGCTGATCGCCGGCGACATGGTGGAGGAGAGCGGGCCGCCGCTGTTCGGCTCGGACGCGTTCGCCGCCGAGTGGAGCGATTCGCTGGCCCGGGTGCGTGCGCTGGACGCGAGTGTCTGGCTGCCCGGACACGGTGCGGTGGTGGACGAGGAGTTCGTGGTTCGGCAGAACCGTTGGCTGGCCGAGGTCGCCGCCGGGCGCGTCGTACCGGACTGACGTACCGTCACCCCACTAGCGTCACTGCCATGCGCAGCTATGGACCCGAGTCGCTGATCCCGGGATGGAAGAAGGACAAGCCCGTCCCCGAGGTCGAGGCCGAACGCAATCTGGTGGTGGAGGAGGCCTCGACCGGCTTTTGCGGCGCGGTGGTCCGGGTGGAGAAGACGCCCGAGGGGTTCACCGTCACGCTGGAGGATCGGCACGGCCGGCTCCGGGTCTTCCCGCTGGATCCGCGCGCCTTCCTGATCGACGGCGAGGTGGTCACCCTGGTCCGCCCGCGGGCGCCGGGCCCGGCGCGCACCCCCGGGCGGACCGCGTCCGGTTCGGTGGCGGTGCGTGGCGCTCGGGCCAGGGTGGCGCGGGCCGGTCGGATCTATGTGGAGGGTCGGCACGACGCCGAGTTGGTCGAGCGGGTGTGGGGCGACGACCTGCGGATCGAGGGCGTGGTCGTGGAGTATCTGGAAGGCATCGACGATCTCCCGGCGGTGGTGCGCGAGTTCGCGCCGGGCCCGGGTCGGCGGCTGGGCGTGTTGGTGGACCACCTGGTGCCCGGTTCGAAGGAGAGCCGGATCGCCGCGCGGGTGACCGGCGATCAGGTGCTCGTGGTGGGACACCCCTATATCGACGTGTGGCAGGCGGTCCGGCCGGCGTCGGTGGGCATCGCGGCCTGGCCGGACGTACCGCGCGAAGTGCCCTGGAAGGAAGGGGTCTGCACGGCGCTCGGCTGGCCGGTGGACCCGCCGCGGGCCTGGCGTCGGATCCTCGCGGCGGTGGATTCGTACCGCGACCTGGAGCCGGCGCTGCTGGGAAAGGTGGAGGAATTGATCGATTTCGTGACAGCACCGTCCGAGATGTGAGACGCGGGCGGATTGTTCGTTGACCACCGCAGCAGCCGGCTGCAACTCTCCATTTCGTGAACCACCGTGACGTCGGCCTCGTGACGCGCCGCCATGTCGACCTTCGTCGACAGGCCAGCGCGATCTGTGCCGTCCGGCCCGTCCGCTGACCGGAGTTCCACACTCCCGGTAGGACCACCCCCGAACCGCGCGTGACCCCCACGATCGGCGCGCCCACGCGCGCCTGATCCCGCTCGGCACCGCGCGGGCACTTTTCCCGGCTCTCCCCCGACCGTGCGTCGCATCCGACCGCGTGCGGCCGACCCCTGCCCGGGTCCGCCGACGGTCTCCCTCGCCACGCCCCGATGCCGTTCGCGTGCGAACCGGCCGCGATTCGGCGTGCGCGCAAACCTGCCTTCCAGGAGTCAGAATGTCTGTTTCACCCACCTTCGTCGACATGTTGAGCCGTCGCCGGCTCGTCCAGGGAATCGGTACGGGCGCCGCCCTGCTGGGCCTCGCCGGCTGCCGCTCGGCGGTGGACCGGGACAAGACCGCGTCGGCCGGGGCGGCGGGCAGACCCAGGCGCGGCGGCACACTCAGAGTGGCCACCCTCGCCGATCTGACCCCGGCCCTGTTGTTCACCCAGGGCCCGATGTTCAGCATTCATCGGCTGGTCTTCAACACCCTGACCCACTACGCGCCCGGCGGGCTCGATCCACAACCCGAACTGGCCACCGGATGGCAGATCGCGCCGGACGGCAAGGCGATCACGCTGACCCTGCGCGAGGACGTCGTCTTCCACAACGGGCGCCCGTTCACCGCCGAGGACGTGGTGTTCGCGGTGCAGAACCTGCAGAACCCGCAGCGCAGCGCCCAGTTGCGGGCCACCGCGCTGGCGGTCACCGGCTTCGACATCGCCTCGCCGCATCGCATCACGCTGCGGCTGGCCCATCCCGTGGCCAACATCTTCGACCTGTTCGAGTTCATGGTGATCTCCGCCAAGGAGTCGGTCGAGGACGCGGTGCTGGGCCGGAACGTGGTCGGCACCGGCCCCTTCGTGTGGAAGACCTGGACTCCGGGCACCTCGCTGGTGCTGGACCGCAATCCGAGGTATTGGGTGCCCGAGCGGCCCTACCTGGACGCGGTGGAGATCCGGGTGGTCCCGCAGCCGGACGCGCTGATCGCCTCGCTGCGCAGCGGCCAGAGCCATCTGGCCGCCGGCCTCGGTGGGCGCGACATCGTGCCGTTGCGCGACGACAAGGCGCTCGATCTGCGCGAATACGACCAGGGTTCGGGCAACATCTACCTCGGGGTGAACACCTCGGTCGCCCCGCTGGACGACCAGCGGGTGCGCCAGGCACTGTCCTTCGCGGTCGACCGGGACCGGATCGTCAAGCAGGCGCTGGGCGGCTACGGGCTCGCCTCGGCCGCGCCGTGGCCCAAGTCCTCGCCGGTATACACCGACGCGGACGCGAATCGTTACCCGCACGACCCGGCCCGGGCCAAGGCGCTGTTGGCCGAGGCGGGCCACGGCGGCGGCCTCGACCTGCCGATGGCGTTCTTGAGCACGGCTCCGGCGGTGGCCCAGATGGTGCAGTTCGATCTGGCCCGGGTCGGTGTCCAGACCACCCTCGAACCGCTGGATCCGGCCAAGTTCCAGGCCCGGTTGATCGCGCAGACGATGCCGGCCCTGTGGACCGGCACGCACGGCTTCGCGTCCAACCAGCCCGCCACGCTCGCGGTCAGCGCGTATCCGTTCAACGAGGCCAGGAACACCTCGAAGTTCGTCGACCCCGCGTACACCGAGATCGTGCAACGCGCCTGGAACCAGACCGACGCGCGCTCGGCGGCGGCCAGGGTCGCCTACGCCGAACTGAGTCGGGCGCTGCTGGACCGGCAGTTCATCATCGACCTCGCGGTGCTGACCAATGTGCAGCCGGCCACCGCGAAGCTGCGCGACGTGCGACAGAACCGCTACAACGCGACCGTGCTCGACGACGCGTACCTGGCGGGCTGAGATGAGCGGCTACCTCCTGCGCCGACTGCCCTCGGCCCTGCTCGTGCTGGTGCTCGCCTCGTTCGCGATCTTCGCCATCCTGCGGCTGATCCCGGGCGATCCGGCGACCACGCTCGCGGGCTCCGATCCCTCTCCCGAAACGGTCGCCGCGATCCGCGCCGACCTCGGCCTCGACCGGCCTTTCCCGGCCCAGTACTTCTCCTGGATCGGCGACCTGCTCACCGGTGACCCGGGCCGGTCGTACCTGATCGGCGGGCGGATCACCGACCTGATCGGGGCCCGGTTCGGCAACACGCTCGCGCTCGCGCTGGGCGCCCTGGTGCTGATGCTGGTGCTCGGCCCGGTCCTCGGCGTGCTCGGCGCCACCGCCCGCGGCCGTGTCCCGCGCGCGCTGCTGAGCGCGGTCGACTCGGTCTCGCTGACCGTGCCGGTGTTCGTCACCGGGGTGTTGCTGGTGCTGCTGTTCGCGGTGACCTGGCGGTTGTTGCCGCCGGGTGGACACGAGTCGATCGTGGCCGACCCGGTGATCGGGTTGCAGTACCTGGTATTGCCCGCGTTGTGCCTGGCGTTGCCCGGCTCGGCGGTGCTCGCCCGCTACCTCGGGGACGGCGTGCGCCAGGCGCTCGGCGAGGACTACGTGCGCACCGCCCGCTCGCTGGGCGTCTCGCCCCGGCGGATCCTGTGGCGGCACGCGCTGCCGAACGCATTGCCCCCGGTGTTGACCGTGCTCGGCATGCAGGTCGGCGCGCTGCTGGGCGGTGCGGTCGTGGTGGAGGCGCTGTTCGCCTGGCCCGGACTGGGTCAGCTCGCCGAACAGGGCGTGGCCCGGCGCGACTACCCGGTGGTCCAGACGCTGTTGTTGCTGCTCGTGGGGGTGTACGTGCTCGTGCAGTTGCTGACCGACATCGCCTACGCACTACTCGACCCGAGGGTGAGGCTGGGATGAGCGCCGCAGTGATCGTCGACGAGACCCCGGCACCGATCGCGCCCACGAAGCGGGCGCGCAACCCCTATATACGGGGCTTGCGCACACCGCGCGGGATCGCCGGGCTGACCGTGGTCGCCCTGGTGGTCCTGCTCGGCTTGGCCGCACCGCTGTTGACCCGGTACGCACCCACCTTCCAGACCGCGGACGCGCTGCTGGGGCCGAGCGGGGAGCATCCGCTGGGCACCGACGAGATCGGCCGCGACCTGTGGTCGCGGGTGCTGTTCGGGATCCGCACCGACCTGATCGTGGTGGTGAGCGCGGTACCACTGGGCGCGCTCACGGGCTGCCTGCTCGCGCTGGTGTCGGTGACGTCGCGGTGGGCGGACGTGGTCGTGCAGCGCGCGTTCGACCTGGTGCTCGCGTTTCCCGGGCTGATCCTGGGCCTGACCGTGACCGCCGTGCTCGGTGCCGGCAAGAGCACGGTGATCGTGGTGATCGCGGTGGTCGAGGCGCCCGCGTTCGGCCGCATGTTGCGCGGCGCGATCCTGTCCCACCGCGAGCGCGAATACGCGTTGGCGGCCCGGGTCGGCGGCGCCGGTCGGGTCCGGCTGCTGGTCCGGCACATCCTGCCGAACGCGGCCGATCCCCTGGTCGTACAGATCGCCGTGTCGTTGTCGATCGCGGTGATCGTCGAGGGCGCGATGAGCTTCATCGGCATCGGCGTGCGTCCGCCCGAGCCCTCGCTCGGCTCGATCGTCAGTGGCTCGGTGATGCACCTCCAGGACCACCCGAGCTACGCCATCGGCCCGCTCGTCGCCATCAGCGCGTTCGTGCTGGGCCTGAACCTGATCGCGGAAGCACTCAACAAGGGGGTCCGGCGATGACCGTCACGATCGACAAGCCCGCACAAATCCGGGCCGGCACCCCGCTGTTGGCCGCGCACGACCTCCGGGTCGTCTTCGACTCCGAGCGCGGCCCGGTGCACGCGGTACGCGGCGTGGACCTGGAGTTGGCCGTCGGCGAAATGTTGGGCGTCGTCGGCGAGTCCGGCTCGGGCAAGTCGACGACCGCGCTCGCGTTGGCCCGGATGTTGCCGCCCGCGGGCCGGATCGTGGGCGGCTCGGTGCTGCTGGACGGCGACACCGACCTGGTCACGGCGTCCGAGGCGGCACTGGTCGGGGTGCGCGGGCGGCGCATCGGCATGGTCTTCCAGGACCCGATGACGTCGCTGAATCCGCTGCTGACGGTGCGCCGACAGTTGCACGAGGCACTGCGCGCCCACGGGTTCGGCGACCGACGGGCCCGCGAGGCCCGTGCGGTCGAGCTGGCGGAGCTGGTCGGCATCCCGGGCGCCCGGGTGTCCGGCTACCCGCACCAGTTCTCCGGCGGCATGCGGCAGCGGGTGATGATCGCACTGGCCCTGGCCAACCGGCCCGACGTGCTGATCGCCGACGAGCCGACCACCGCGCTGGATCCGACCGTGCAGGCGCAGATCCTGGAGTTGCTGGACACGCTGCGCCGCGAACTGGGCACCGCCGTACTGCTGATCACGCACAACATGGGGGTGGTCGCCGAACGCTGCGACCGGGTCGCGGTGATGTACGGCGGTCGGGTGATCGAGCAGGGTCCGGTCGCCGAGGTGCTCACCGCACCTCGACACCCCTATACCGCCGGACTGTTGCGGGCGGTGCCGCGCCTGGACACCCCCGCCGGCACCCGACTCGCCGGGATCCCCGGGACCCCGCCGGACCTGGCGCTGCCGGTGCTCGGCTGCGCGTTCGCGGACCGGTGCGCCGCGGTGATCGACCGGTGCCGAACCGAACAACCGGACCTGGTCCCGGTCACCGACGACGTGCGCAGCGCGTGCTGGGTGCCGCCGACCGAGGCACCCGCCCACGAGCCCGGGCCGATCCGGCGCAACGCACCGGCGACCTCGCCGGTGCTCGAAGTACGCGGCGTATCCAAGTCGTTCCGCTCCCGAAGGCGGCCGGCGGTGGCCGCGCTGACGGACGTGGACCTGGTGCTGTATCCGGGCGAGACGCTCGGCGTCGTCGGCGAGTCCGGTTCCGGCAAGTCCACCCTGGCCCGGGCGATCGTCGGCATCCACAAGCCCGATCGCGGGGTGATCCGGGTGGCCGGCAAGGGTCGGCTCGCCCGCGAGGTGCAGATGGTCTTCCAGGACCCGTTTGCCTCGCTCAACCCGCGGATGACGGTCGGCGACATCGTCGCCGACCCGCTGCACGCCCAGCGCATCGGCACGCCGCTGGAACGCCGGGCACGGGTCCTGGAGTTGCTCGAACGGGTCGGTCTGGATCCGGCCGCGGCCTCCCGCCTGCCCCGCGACTTCTCCGGCGGGCAGCGGCAACGCATCGGCATCGCCCGGGCGTTGGCACCCGCGCCCTCGGTGCTGATCTGCGACGAGGCGGTGTCCGCCCTGGACGTCTCGGTGCAGGCCCAGGTGGTCAACCTGCTCGCCGAGCTCCAGGCCGAACTGGGTCTGGCGTTGCTGTTCATCGCGCACGACCTCGCGGTGGTGCGCTCGATCAGCCACCGGATCGTGGTGCTGCGCGAGGGCCGTGTGGTGGAGACCGGCCCGGCCGACGATCTGGTCGCGCATCCGCAGGACCCCTATACGAAGGCCCTGTTGGCCGCCGTCCCCTCCCCCGTTCCGGTCGCCGTGCGTGCGGCCGAGGCAGTCTGAAGGAGCGTCACGTGCCCATTCCCGACGAACGACACCGGGATCCGTACCAGGGCTTCCCGGGCCGGGTCGGCCGCACCTTCGCCACGTCCGAGCCGGCCTGGCCACAACCGCGTGCGGCCCGTCCGGGCGCGCCGAACGTGGTCGTGGTGCTGATCGACGACATGGGCTACAGCGACATCGGCCCGTTCGGCTCGGAGATCCCCACTCCCACTCTGGACCGACTCGCCGAGCGGGGCCTGCGGCTGACGAACTATCACACGATGCCGCTGTGCTCCCCCGCCCGGGCGGCGCTGCTCACCGGCCTGAATCCGCACCGGGTCGGCTACGCGATGGTGGCCAACGCCGATCCCGGCTTCCCGGGCTACGGCATGGAGATCTCGGACGACATCCCGACCCTGCCGCAGACCCTGCACGACGCGGGCTACGCGACCTTCGCGGTCGGCAAGTGGCATCTGGTGCGCGATTCGGCGTCCAATACGGCCGACCATCGCGGCAACTGGCCGCTCCAGAAGGGCTTCGACCGGTACTACGGCGTCCTGGAGGGCCTGACCAGCCTGTTCCATCCGCACCAACTGGTTCGGGACAACTCGCCGTTGGACATCGACGAGCTGCCCGAGGACTACTACTACACGGACGACATCACCGATCAGGCGATCGCGATGATCAAGGGCCTGCGCGCGCACGACCACGACAAGCCGTTCTTCCTCTATGTCGCGCACAACGCGGTGCACGGCCCGTTGCAGGCGAAGGCGGCGGACATCGCGGCGCAGCGGGGCCGCTACGACCGGGGCTGGGACGTGTTGCGCGAGGAGCGCTTCGACCGGCAGCGGGCGGCCGGGCTGTTCGACCCGGGCACCCGGCTGCCCCGGCGCAACTTCGAGGCCGGGCAGGAGGTGGGCGCGTGGGCCGACCTGGAGCCGCGGACCCGGGAGTTGTACGCGCGGTACATGGAGGTCTACGCGGGCATGGTCGCGAACATCGACCACAACCTGGGCCGACTGGTGGACACCCTGGCGGCGCTCGGCGAGTTGGACAACACCGTCATCGTGTTCACCTCGGACAACGGCGGCACGGGCGAGGGCGGCGCCGAGGGCACCCGGGCCTACTTCAAGCGGTTCAATCAGCACCCGGCCAAGCCCGCCGACTGGCGCGGCGACATCGAGCTGGACCCGGACCTGATCGGCGGGCCGCGCAGCCTGATCCACTATCCGCGCGGCTGGGGCATGGCCTCGAACACGCCGTTTCGGCTGTACAAGGGCCAGACCTACGCGGGCGGGGTGCGGGTGCCGTTCGTGATCTCCTGGCCGGCCGGGTTGCGCGAACGCGGGGTGCGGCCGCAGTACCAGTACGTCACCGACGTGCTGCCCACGCTGCTCGACCTGGCCGGTGTGCCGGTTCCGCCGGAACGATCGGGCGCGCCGACGCAGGAGTTGGACGGGACCTCGTTCACGAACGTGCTCGCGGATCCGGCCGCCGAGTCGCGGCATGGCGAGCAGTACAGCGAGATGGTCGGCAATCGCAGCTACTACCGCCACCCCTACAAGTTGGTGACGCACCACCGGGCGGGCGACGCGTACGACGACGAGGAATGGGCGCTGTACGACATCACCGCGGATCCGACCGAGATCGACGATCTGGCGGACCGACATCCGGAGGTGGTCCGGGAGTTGGCCGCCGCGTGGGAGGCTGCCGCGTGGCGCAACGGGGTGTTCCCGCTGGCCGACGGCGGGGGGCTCGCGCTGCGTGGGCCGGCCGAGGAGCGGCTGCGCCGGCCGGTGCGGTTGCTCGCGGGCACGCCGGAGCTGGAGCGTTATCGCTCGGCGAAGCTGATCACCTTCCGGGACTTCGAGGTGTCCATCGAACTGGGCGGGCACGGGGCCGCCGATCAGGGCGTGCTGGTCTCGCACGGCGATCAGGGCGGTGGGTACAGCGTCTATGTCGAGGACGGCCGGCTGTTCTTCGCCTACAACGAGTACGGCGAACTGCACGAGGTGGACGCGGGCGAACTGGCGCCGGGCACCCGGGTGGTGGTGCTCCGGGCACACGCGCGGCCGCACTTTCGCTGGGACTTCACGGTCGCGGTGGACGGCGAGGACGTGGCCTGGCTGGAGGGTGTGCACATCCTGATCGGGATGGCGCCGCTCCAGGGGATCAGCGTCGGCGTGGATCGCAAGTCGCCGGTGTCCTGGCCGCTGTGGGAGCGCCGTCGCTCGTTCCGCTATACGGGCGACCTGACCGCGGTCACCTACACCCCGGGGCCACCGGCCCCCTACGACCCGGAGACGGTCGTTCGCGCGCTGCGCGAGGCGGCGGCCACGTTCGAATAGCCCCGGTCCGACACGGTGACCGCTCGGCGACCGGGCGGTCACCGTGTCTCCCGCGTGCCCTAACGTGCTCCGATGCGACAGGAACAGGTCACGCTCGTACTGCCGGACTCGGCCGGGCCCAAGTATCGATCCTTCGCCGTGGACGGCGCCGAGTTCGTCCGGGCCGCGTGGTCCGGGGAGGGGGCGGCTCGGCAGACCCGCAAGGAGTTCGCCGATCCGGCCGCCGCGGTGGTGACGCTGCGTCGGGAGGTGGGCAAGGCGCTGCGGGCCGGGTTCGTCCGGCTGGGCGGGCCGGAGGATCCGGTGGTGTTGGAGTTCATGCCGCCGGGCAAGACCGCGTCGCGGGCGCTGGACCTGCATCCGGACGGGCACACGGTGCTGATCGCCTACGACGGCGCGATCCGCCTGGTGGACGTGGCCACCGGGATCCGGCGCACGGTGCACGCGGTACCGACGGACGAGCGGCCGACCGGCATCCGCAGCGTGTTGTTCGACGCGACCGGATCGGCGGTGGTCTACACCGTCGGCGGGTTCACGCGTCGGCTCGACCTGGTCACCCTGCGCGAGGAACAGCTCGCCGGTTACCGGCAGTTCGAGGACGCCCTGTTCAACCCGTACACCGTGCAGCCGTCCTGGGACGCGGCCCGTGAACGACTCGTGGTCTTCGACTCCGGCGACCGGGTGCGGGTCCTGGACGCGGCCGGTGCGCAGGTGTGCGAGGTCTCGACCGACTCGTCGACCACCGAGTGCCGGGCCGCCGCGCTGTCCGCGTCGGGCCGGCTGCTGGCGGTGTGGCGGGTCAGTCGTGGGTTGGTCTACGGGCACCGGGACGCGATGCAGGACTCGACCAACGAGGTCGAGGTGTGGGACGTGGCGACCGCTCGCCTGGCGGCCCGGGTGCCGCTCGCGTGGGAGATCGGCGACCTCGGCTTCGATCCGAGCGAGACCCTGCTCCTGGTGAACCGGGGCCGGGTGCACGGGCCGTTCGCCATCTCGATCGACACCGGCGAGCCGGCCTGGCACTTCACCGACCCGCACCACCCGAACGGTTGGAACACGTGCTACGCGTGGGCCTACTCACCGAACGGCAAGCGACTCGCGGTCGGCGGCCGTCGCACCGGCACGCTGCACGTGTACGACGCGGAACTGCGCGAGGCCGACGGGCGGGCCCTGCCCGGCCACGACGACCAACGAGTACGCCGCCTCGCCTTCTCCGCCGACGGCACCCTCCTGGCCACGGGCGGCGACTTCGGCCGGGTCTTCGTACGCCGGGTCTAGCGGGTCCTCGCGGGCGGCCCGACCGGCCGCGAAGCCGCCCGTGCGGACGACCGGGCAACGTGCTGCCCGATCACCCGCACGGGTGAACGAAGGGCTACGGGGTCTTCGCCGCGGCGCACAGTGCGGCGATCGACTCGTCGGTGCAGTCGGCCCAGAAGGCCCCGACGACGTCTTCCAACTGGGTCATCGAGCGGGCCGCGTACAGGATGTCCTGGTAGTGGGTGATGTCGTACTGCATCGTGCCCATCGACACCAGGTCGAGGTCGCGGATGTCGACGGTGCGGAACTCGCGGATCTCGCCGTAGGACGACATGATCCCCGCGCCGTACGCCTTGAGCACGTCCGCCTCGTGCATGACGCCGAATTCCAGGGTGAACCAGAAGACCTTGGAAACGAATTCCAGCGCCTCGCGGCTCTCCACCCGGCGGGCCGCCTCGCCGGCCACCCGGTACAGCGCGGCGAACCGGTCCGAGGCGAGCATGTTCGCGTGCCCGATCACCTCGTGCACGACGTCCGGCTCGGGCGTGTAGAGCGGCACGCTGTGGTGGCGGATGTACTGCGTCGAGTGGAAGTACGAGTCGGCCAGTGATCCGTAGAAGTCGCGCAGCGGGACCAGGCCGGCCGCCGGCAGGTAACGGAACCCGGTGAGCGGTTGCAACGCGCCGCCGACCTCCTCCAACTGGGGGATCCGGTCGGTCGGCAGTTTCAGCCGCGCGGCACCCTCCAGATAGTCCGCGACCGCGTACTCCGCGTGCGCGATCGACAACTCGCGCGAGACCAGGCGCCAGACCTCGTGCTCCTCCTCGGTGTACTCGACCTCCGGGATCGGGTCGCCGCGGTGGTGCTTCAGGGCCAGCTCCGCGATGCGGTTGCGCCGCTCGCGATACACCGCGTCCGCGAACCCCGGGTGGCTGCGGGACAGCTCGACCTGGACTCCGCCGTCGGCCCTGCGGGTGACCGGGGCCAGATATTGGGCCTCCTCGAACATGGCGTCTCCTGATCGCATCGCCATCGGCTCGCCGGACGAGCCGAGGTACCCATACAGCACCAGTATGCGACGAATGCCTACTTTTCGGACCAATCGGTCCGGTGGGGGCGGTCGCGTGGATCGGCTATGCCTGCATCGAGACGGGATTCGGGCCCGCGTGGCAGGATCGCCCGTACATCGGGGAGGGCACCGTCGGGAGGGGGCGCGGTGGTGGATTCTCGCGGCATGGCCGGGGATCGTTCGAAGCGACGCGATGTGGTCGAGGCGCTCACCGAGACCTCCGACCATCTCGACTTCGCACTCGCCATGGTGCGCCGCATCGTCGGCGACCAGGAGCGACTGACCCAGTTGACCGAACGCATTCGCGAGATCGAGACGCGACTGCGCGACGATCGGTACTACCTCGCCGTGATCGGCGAGTTCTCGGCCGGCAAGAGCACGTTCATCAACGCACTGCTGGCCGAGGACCTGCTGCCCACCTCGGCGCTGCCGACCACGGGCGCGGCGACCAGGATCACCTACGGTGACGAGTTCGCCGTCGAGGTGCGCTTCAACGGCGACGGATACCGCTACGTCTACCCCTCCGGGCGCTACACCGGCGCGGCCAGTCCGCTCGGCGGGATGCTCGCCCAGTTGGCCCCGCACGTGGCCGTGCCCGACGACACGGCCGGCGTCCTGCGGCTGCTCACCGCCGACGACACCATCGCGCCGCACGTGCAAAGCCTGGAGGTGCGCCACCCCGCCGAGGCACTGCGCGACGGGCTGGTGATCATCGACACTCCCGGCACCAACGCCCGGGTCGGACACACCGAGATCACCCGCACGGTGATGCGCGACATCGCCGACGTCGCGGCGGTGCTCACCGCGTCCACGTCGCCCTCGCCGGTGTCGCTGGCCGAGTTCCTGACCGACGCGCTCGACCCCGGGCAACTGCGCCGTTGCATCGTCCTGGTCACCAAGATGGACCACATCGACGAGGACGAGCGGGAGGATCTGCTCGCCCACGTCCGGCAGCGGTTCGCCCGGATGCTGGGCGTGGCCGATCCGGTGATCGAGCCGGTGGCCGCCGAGCCGGTGGTCCGGCTCGCCTCCGGACGACCGTTGCGCGGACCGGAACAGGCCTACTGGGCCGAGGAGTTCCCGCGCACGCTGACCCGACTCCGGGACCTGATGCAGCGTCAGCGCATCGTCGCGGTATCCGACCACCTGCTCCGGCTCCTGGAGGACCTGCTCGAGGAACTGCGCCGCGAGGTGACCCTGGCCCAGCAGCGGCTGGACGCCGAGGAGGCCGAGCTCGCGGGCGCCCGGATCGCCGACATGGCCGCCTTCGTCCGGGCCCAACACGGCGAGACCGCACGCCTGCTCGGCGCCGGCGCCCAGCGCGCGCAGCAGGCGGTCGGCGGCATGGCCCCGCAGTGGTGGCGCTACACCCAGGCCGAGATCGACCACACGTTGGACGGCGCGGAGACCCCGGACGAACTGCGCGCGGTGATCGCGGTCCGCGCGCCCGAACTGATCCGCCAGGGCCTGCCCCGGATCGGCGACATCGTGCAGCAGGCCGTCACCGGCGCGCTGGCCACCGCCGCCGAGAGCGCCCGGGCCGCCGCCGACACCGCGTTCGAGGCGGCGTATCGCAAGCTCGGCGCGATCCACCGCCCGGCCGGCCCGGACCGGGTCACCGTGCTGACCGGGCATCAGCTCGCGGACGCGGCGATGCGTACATATCAGGACTCGGTCACCGGGGTCACCCAGCAGATCCGCGCCGTGCGACTCGATCCGGCCGGGCCGCGCACCCCCGGCGCCCGGATCGGCGGCGCGCTGGACCAGTGGTTCGGCGGCGCCCGCCACGGCGAGCCGGGAGCACCGTCCGGCCGAGCCGGCTTCGGCGGATTCATGGCCAAAGTGGCGGATTCACTCTCATCCACCGACATGACGGCCCTGCGGAACCGCGCACGCGTCGAAATGCATCAGACACTGCGAACCGTCGCCGACGGTTTGTCCCGACAGATCGACGAAGCCGTCGGCACGGCCACCACGCACTATTCGCTGGACGTCTCACAACACGTGGACCGCTACCGGGCCAGGTACGAGGCGACGGTCGCCGAACTGGTGACCGAGCATCACCGCCGTGAGGATATTCTCGCGGCTCGCAGAAGCCTGTTGCAGGACGCGGACAGGCAGACGGAACGGCGCCGCGACACGGTGAACAACCAACGCGAGCGCCTCACACGCCGGGGGGAATTCGGCAGATGAGCGACTACACGCACGACGACGACCTGTTCGCGATGGTCTCCGACGACACCATCGACACACTGGACACCGCCGACGGGGGCACTGTCGGGGCGGCACCACTGTGGGAGACCGACGCGGGCGGCGAGAGCAACGGCGCCTATCCCAACTCCACTCTGCCGTACACGGACCCGAACTTCGATCCGCTGCACGACCCGAACTACGACCCGTTCCACGCGGACAGCGACGGCGACGGCAAGATCGACATGTACGACCCGCACATGTTCGACCCCAACGACGGAGGCGACCCGGCCGCCACGCCCAGTCAGCAGTGGCGCGACGACCAGCTCGCGAACGACCCGTACGGCTCGGACCCGTACGCCGATCCCTACGGCGACCCGTACGCGGACCCCTACGGCGACCCGTACGGCAGCGACCCGTACGCCGACCCGCAGGGCGGCGACCCGTACGCCGACCCGGCGAGCTACCCGGGCACGGGCAACAGCGAGCCCGGTGTCCCCGCCGCGTGGGGCGCCGTCGACGACGGTTCGGGCAACTGGACGTACCACGCGCCGAACAACTGGACGCCGGCCGAGTTCGACGGCTTCGGCGACCCGGTCGGCGACGCGCAGTACTGGCAGCAGCAGGTCAGCCCGACGAGCTGCGCGGTGGTCTCCCAGGGGATGATCCTGGAGAAGCTCACCGGCCTGCCGTTGGACGAGAACGCGCTGATGACCGAGGCCCAGCAGGCCGGCATCTACGACCCGGAGAACGGCACCAGAACCGACGACATCGGCAAGCTGCTCGAAATGCACGGCGTGGACACCGACATGGTGCCGGGCGCCGACATGCAGCAGATGCTCGACGCGTTGGAGAAGGGCGATCAGGTCATCGTCGCCCTGGACGCTCAGGAGATCTGGTCCCCGATGCAGGACCCGGCCACCGGTGCGCCGATGGAGCAGGACCCCACGATGGGACACGCCGTGTGGGTCACCGGCATCGACACCCAGCCCGACGGCTCGGTCTACGTCCTGCTCAACGACCCCGGTGCGCCGTTCGGCCAGACCGAGCCGATTCCGCTCGCGGACTTCGTCAACGCGTGGCAGGACCGGGACACCACGATGATCGTCGCCCACCCGACGCACGCCTGATCGTTCGACATCACAACGGATTCGATGGGAGTAGGGACAACACATGTCGTTCGATCGTGAACACGTGCTGCGCCAGGCCGCACAGGTACAGCCGCGCCGACGCCCGGGCGTCGCGGGCCTGTTGAGCGGGATCCACCGCAGCGACGAGCTGCGCGGCTGGGTCACCATGGAATCGGTGGCGCTGCCGCCGGTGCCCGAGCGAACCGCGAACGGGTGGACGTTGTGGAGCCTGATCGGGGTCGGCAAGGCCACCCCGGGGCGCCGCGAACTGCCGATCCGCCCGGTGTGGGGCGCGGTCCAGTGGGCCTGGCCGTCCGAGGACGTGCTCCGGCACGTGAAGCTGACCGAGTTGCCCGAGGTCGCCAAGTCGATCGAGAGCACGATCGCGGACGAGGCCGCCTGGTCGTTGTCGATGCAGCCGGAGGCGCTGGCCGAGCGGGCTCGCTTCTTCCAGTCGCTCGGCCGCTTCCTGGCCGACCCCGAAGCGGACGCCAAGGGCGGCCCGCGGATCCTCGCCGGGCTGTACGCGCGGGTGATGCCCGAGGGGGCGGTGGCCGCGTACCACCGACTCGTGCCGAGCACGACCTCGTGGTTGCGGGCCGGTGCGCCGCGTGAGGCGGCGGCGCGTCGCGACTCGGGCGACTCGCCCTCCGGCCGACCCGGCCCGTCGGGGCAGACGGCGGACCGGAGGCAGGCCCCGGCTCCGGGTCCGCGCCCGGCGGGCGACGCTTCGGCTGTTCCGGGGCCGAACCCGGGCTGGGCGGGTCGCCTCGCGGGCGGCCCGTCCGGCGCGGGCGGGTCGGCGGGCGCAGGCGGGTCGGCGGGCGCGGTCCCGCCGCCTGCCGCGCGGGTCGCGCGGGTCGCGCGGGTCGCGCCCGGGGCGCCGGCTGCGCACAGGCCCGCACCGGCCGGCGAGGTGCCCGCCGGCTCGGTGACCAGCCTGGTCAAGCAGGCCCCGTCGGCGACCACGCTCGGCCGTCGGATCAACGACGCCCAGGCGATCGCCGGCGACTTCGGCCTGGACGCCATCGCCGCCGAACTGGACCGGTTGCGGGCCCGCATGCGCCGGCCCGGGCTGCGGATCGCGGTGGTCGGCGAATTCGGCCGCGGCAAGTCCTCGCTGATCAACCGGCTGCTCGGCGCCCCCGTGTTGCCCGAGGGCCGGCACACCCCGGTCCCGCTGGTGATCGCCGCCGGGCCGGAGCCGCGCCTGGAGTTGCAGTTCGCCGACGGGCGGGCCGAACCCAGGCCGGCGGTGTCCGCGTCGTGGGACGAGGTGCACCGGCTGAGTGAGCGGGAGGACCCGGATCAGGTCCGACTGGTCGGCGTTCGGGTGCTCGTCGCCGACCCCGAGCTGGCCAAGCTGGACGTCGAGTTGGTGGACACCCCCGGTGTCAACGCCGGGCGCGGCAAGGGCACCGACGCCGAGGAGGAGGACCGCCGGACCGAGGACCTGGTCCGGCGCACCGTCGCGGCCAGCGACGCGGTGCTGATGGTGGTCTCCGCGAGCGCGCCGCTCGGCCTGTCCGAGACCGCGTTCCTGGAGGAGGAGGTGATCGCCCGGCACGTGCCGCGGATCACCGTGGTGGTGTCCAAGCTGGACACCGTCGACGAGGACGAGCGCGAGGACATCGTCGACTACCTGGGCGGCCGGGTGCGCCGCATCGCACCGACGCTGCAGGTGCTCGCCGGCCCGCATCGCGAGGATGTCTCGCCGGTGACCGGCGTGTTGGCGCGGATCACCGAGTACACCACCTCCGGCGGCCGGCGCAGCATGCGCTCGCGGCAGACCGCGGGCCAACTGCTCGCGCTGCTCGACGAGATGGCCCGGGTGGGCCGGGACGGCCTGGCCGCGGTCGAGCTGGGCGCGGCCGAACGGCGGCGCGCCGTCGAGCAGTCCGAGGTGGAGATCGACCGGATGTCCGCCGAGTGGGGCAAGGTCCGGGTCGAGCTCCAGCAGCGACGCACCCAGACCGCGGAGAAGTTCCGCGAGCACCTCCAGCTCTCGCGCGGCGACCTGTTGGACACGCTGCGCTACGAAATGGAGCGCGCGCCCGACCCGCGGACCTGGTGGGAGCGCGACCTGCCGTTCCGACTGCGCCGCGAACTCACGGCGATGGCCAAGAAGTTCGAGGCCCAGTTGCATTCCAGCGTGCAGGCCGACGTGCAATGGCTGGACGCCAAGATGAAGGTGCACTTCGGCCGCGGCAGCGGCTACCGGCTGGAGAAGGTCGAGCAGTTGTCCACCGAGTTCGAACTCGGCGAGGCGGAGTCGCTCGGCCTCAAGGACCTCAAGAGCCGCAAGCTCGCCTGGCGGATCGGCCCGACCGGCCTGGCCGTGCTCGGCGCGCTGTTGATCCCGCTCACCGGCGGCGTCTCCGCGCTGCCGATGGGGGCGAGCATGGCCGCCTCTGCCGGCGGCATGGTGCTCGGCGAGGTCAAGTCGACGTCGTTGACCGAGGGTCAGCGCGCCCAGGCGATGAAGGCCCTGGAGCCGACGGTCGAGGAGGTGCTCGGCGGCTTCTCCGAGGAGGTCTCCAAGCGCCTGCACACGCTCTACGCCGGCGTGATGGACGAGGCGGTGCGCGGCCAGAAGGCGTGGCGCACCGATCGACAGACCGCGCTGGCCAAGGTCGGCACCGATGGACCCGCATGGCAGGATCTCATCTCGCGCAGCGAGCAGCTCGGGGTGCAGCTCAACACCATGCTGGGTGCCAGGGGCTGACAGCCGTCGAGGAGGGGAGCGTTCAGGGTGGACAGGGGTCACGGGGCGGCCGATGGGGCCTACGCGGGTTACGGCGCGTGGCGGGCACGGCAGGAGACCCTGGTCGGCCTGATCGACCGGCTCACGCCGATCGTGGCCGGACTGCGGATCGGTGCGGGCGTCAAGAAGTTGGATTCGTTGAAGCAGCGGGCCGCGTCCGAGGCGTTCAAGGTGATGATCGTCGGCGAGTTCAAGCGCGGCAAGAGCACGGTGATCAACTCGATGCTCGGCGAGAAGGTGCTGCCCTCCTTCGCGCGTCCGTGTACCGCGATCATCAACGAGGTGACGTGGGGTGACACCCGCTCGGCGCTGATCTATCCGCTGGAGGCGGACGGTACGGCGGGCGATCCGCTGACCGTCGGCGTGGACGAGATCGCCGACTACGTCACCATCGGCGCGGACGACGACAACACCCCGAATCCGTACGAGCGGGCGGTGGTGCGCTGGCCGCTCGAACTGTGCCGCAACGGCGTCGTGGTGGTCGACTCGCCGGGTCTCAACGAGGCCCCCGAGCGCGAGAAGGTCACCCTGAACTACCTCGAACAGGCCGATGTGCTGGTGTTCGTGGTGGACTGCCAGGCCGCGATGTCGCGCAGCGAACAGCTCTTCCTGGACGTGCACGTCAAGGCGCGCGGACACGAGGACGTGTTCTACGTCGGCAACAAGATCAACCTGGTCGAGGAGGAGGAGCGCGAGGACGTGCAGCGGGAGATCCGCAAGCGCCTCTCGCCCTACCTCTCCCGCCCGGACCGGGTCTTCTTCGTCAACGCCCGGGCCGCGCTGACCGGCCGGCAAAAGGGCGACCCGGAGCTGCTGGCCGGCTCCGGGATGCCCGAACTGGAGCGCGGCCTGGAGGACTTCCTGACCCGCGAGCGCGGCCGGGCCAAGATCCTGTCGCCCGCCCGGGAGTTGAAGTACCTGCTGATCGAGGCGCGCGAACAGATCGACCGCAAGGAGGCGTTGCTGACCCAGGACGTCGAGGAGTTGCGGGCCACCTACGAGCGGGTCCAGGGTCCGCTGACCCGGCTGGAGCAAAATCGCCGGGTGATCGTCGCGCAGATGGAGGAGCACCTGCGCGAGACCCGCGGCGAGGTGGAGGCCGCGACCCGGCGGTTCATGGACCGGGTCGCCGCGAACATCCCGAACTGGGCGCAGGAGTACGACCCGAGCAACACCATCGGCGCCAATCCGTTCAACGCGCGGGAGAAGATGGAGGCGGCGGTCAAGGAGATCACCGACCATCTCTCCGGGCGGGTCCAGGTCGAGTTCGCCCAGTGGCAGGAGAGCGAACTCAAGCCGCTCGTCGCGCGTCGCGTCGAGGACATGGAACGCATGATCGACGACGACGTGAAGCAGTTCGTCACCCGCATCGACGAGATCCGCGCCTCGCTCACCGCCGGCCCGGTCGGCACCGACGAGGACGGCAAACCCTCGACGCCGATCGAGCGGCTGCTCGCGGACGCGGTCAGCTTCGTGCTCGACCCGGCGACCGCGGTCTCCGGCGGCAAATTCAACCTCAGGTCGATGCTCACCGCGCTGCTGCCGCAGATCGCGGTCGGCACGGCGGCCTTCCTGGTCGGCCTGGGCCCGTTCGTGATCCTCGGCGCGGTGCTCGGTTCGACCGTGTTCAAGGGCGCGCTGCAACTGAACAAGGCCAACCGCCGGCTCAAGGAACAGGTCGCCGAGCAGGTCCAGCTCGAACTGCGCAAGCAGGCCGACACCGACGTGACCAACCTGGGCGAAGAGGTGGTCAAGCAACTCCGCAAGATGCGCGACGCGATCGCCCAGGGCCTGGACGCCGAGATCAAGTCGATCCGCGACGAGGTGGGCGCGGCCCTGCGCACCAAGGAGCAGGGCGAGTCCGACGCCAAGCGCGAAAGCACCGAAATGCGCCGCTACGCCCAGGAACTCAACCGGGTGGACGAATCCCTGGCCGACCTCATCATGGACGTGGCCATGTGAAACCCCGGCAGCCGAGTCCACCTCGGCCCGGCCGACGTTCGAGGCCAAATCAGCCCGGCCGGCGCTTGAGGCCACTCAGCCCCGCCGGCGCTTGAGGCCACTCAGCCCCGCCGGCGCTTGAGGCGAACCCGGCCCGGCGGGCGCAGAGGCCACCCTCAGTCCACCAGATCCCGCACGACCGCGTCCGCCAACAACCGCCCCCGCAAGGTGAGAACCGCCCGCCCACTCCCAAGCGGCTCCAGCAACCCGTCCCCCGCGGCCCGGTCCGCCGCCTTCCTCCCCGCCTCCGCAAGGAGCGAGAGCGGCACCCCCTCCGCCAACCGCAGTTCCAGCAGGATGCGCTCGACCCGGCGATCCTCCGCCGTGAGCAGCTCACGCCCCTGGCCGGGAGACACCCCCGCGGCCAGCCGCTGCGCGTACGCGGCGGGATGCCGGACGTTCCACCACCGCACGCCACCCACATGGCTGTGCGCCCCCGGCCCCGCACCCCACCAGTCGGCACCGGTCCAGTACAGCTCGTTGTGCCGGCAGCGCGCCGCGTCGTCGGCGGCCCAGTTGGACACCTCGTACCAGCCGAGCCCGGCGCCGGAGAACGCCTCGTCCGCCATCAGGTACCGGTCCGCGAGCACGTCGTCGTCCGGCATCGGCAACTCGCCGCGCCGCACCCGCCCGGCCAGCCGGGTCCCGTCCTCGACGATCAGCGCGTACGCCGAGACGTGGTCGGGCCGAGCCCCCAGCACCGCGTCCAGCGAGGCCCGCCAGTCGTCGTCGGACTCCCCCGGCGTGCCGTAGATCAGGTCCAGGTTGACGTGCTCGAACCCGGCCGCACGCGCGTCGGCCACACACTGCTCTGGCCGACCCGGGGTATGCCGGCGATCCAGGATCTGCAACACGTGTTTGCGCGCGCTCTGCATGCCGAACGACAGCCGGTTGAAGCCGCCCGCGAGCAGCGTGTCCAGGTAGGCCGGATCCACCGACTCGGGATTGGCCTCGGTGGTCACCTCGGCCCCGGCGGCGAGCCCGAACGCGTCCCGGATCGCACCCAGGATCCGAGCCAGGTCCGAAGCCGGCAGCAGGGTGGGCGTGCCACCGCCGAAGAACACCGTCTCCACCGGTCGGTCCACCTCGCCCAGCAGCCGCCGGGCCAGCCGGATCTCGGCGATCGCGTCGTCCGCGTAGGACCCCTGCGAGGCCGACCCGCCCAGCTCGGTCGCGGTGTAGGTGTTGAAGTCGCAGTAGCCGCACCGTGACGCGCAGTAGGGCACGTGCACGTAGAAGCCGAAGGGGCGACCCGCCCCCGCGAACTCGGCGAGTGCGGACGTGGGCAACGAACCGTCTTCGGGCACGGGCAGACCGTCGGGGGGTGCGGAGGGCATCCTCCCATTGTCCACGAGCCGGCGACCGGCCTCGGCGATCGTCGATCCGCGCGGTCCGCCCCGGGCTCAGGTGACCAGCGTGTCCTTGTACATGTCGTCGAGCAGTTCCGCGTACTCCCGCTCCACCGCCCGTCGCTTGACCTTCAGGCTGGGCGTCAGCTCGCCGTGCTCCACGCTCAGGTCGCGCGGCAGGATGGCGAACTTCTTCACCGTCTGCCAGCGCTGCAGCCCGGCGTTGAGTTCCTCGAGACAATCGGCGATGAGCGCGCGTGCCTCGGCGCTGCCGGCCAGTTCCTCGTACGAGCTGTCCCGCAGTGCCGGTCGGTCGGCGGCCCAGCCCCGGATCGCGTCCGGGTCCAGGGTGATCAGCGCGGAACAGAAGTTGCGGCTCTCGCCGTGCACCAGGATGTTGCTGACGTACGGGCACATGCCCTTGAAGCGCCCCTCGATCTCGCTGGGCGCCACGTACTTCCCGCCCGACGTCTTGATCAGGTCCTTCTTGCGGTCGGTGATCCGCAGGAAGCCGTCCTCGATCACCGCGATGTCGCCGGTGTGCAGCCAGCCGTCCTCGGTGAGCACCTCGGCCGTGGCCTCGGGGTTGTTGTGATAGCCCTGCATCACCGCCGGGCCGCGCACGAGCAGCTCGCCGTCCTCGGCGATCCGCAGCTCCGAGCCGGGCAGCACCACGCCGACGGTGCCGATGCGGTGCGCGTCGTAGCGGTTGACCGAGCTGCCCGCGCTGGCCTCGGTCAGGCCGTAGCCCTCCAGGATGGGGATGCCGATCGCGTCGAAGAACTCCGCGACGTCGGGCGAGAGCGCGACACTGCCGGATATACAGCCCTTGAGCCGGCCGCCGAACAGGTCGCGCAGCTTGGCGAAGACGAGCCGATCGGCCAGCCGATACCTGGCCTCGGACAGCGCGGAGGGCGTACGACCGGCCTGCCGGGTCTGCGACATCTCCCGACCGACGCCGATCGCCCACCGGAAGATCCGATACTTGAGGCCGCCCTCGGCCCGCATCCGCATGTGCACGGAGTTGTACACCTTCTCGAACACCCGTGGCGCGGCGGCCATGAAGGTCGGGCGCACGATCGGGAGGTTGGTGATCAGCTTGGGGATGCGACCGTCGATCGCGGTCGGGTAGCCGATCCGGATCTGGCCGGACATCATCACCTTGCCGTAGCAGTGCGCGAGCGGCAGCCACAGGTACTGCAACTCGTCCATGTCGGTCAGCCCCATCGCGGCCTGCGCGGCGGCCTGATAGGCCCACGTGTCGTGGGCGAGCCGAACTCCCTTGGGCCGGCCGGTGGTTCCGGAGGTGTAGATCAACGTCGCGAGCTGGTCCCGGGTGATCGCGGCGACCCGGGTCTCGATCAGATCCGGCTCCTTCGCCAGCCGGGCGCGGCCGAGTTCCTCCAGTTCGGCGAGGGTGAGCACCCAGTCGTCGCCGTCCCGGTCGGGCGTGTGGTCGAAGACGATCACCTTGCGCACCGCGCCGAGGGCGGCCCGCTCGCCGCGCAGCTTGGCGAGTTGGGCGTCGTCGGCGGCGAAGGCCGCCACGCTGCCGGAGTCGGCCAGGATGAAGGCCGCCTCGTCGGCGTTGGTGGTCGGATAGACGGTGGTGGTGGCCGCGCCGGCGCACATGATGCCCAGGTCGGCGAGTACCCAGTCCAGCCTGGTTTCGGCGACGATCGCGACCCGATCCTCGGGTTCGACCCCCAGCACCACCAGGCCGGCGGCGATCGCCTTGGCCCGGTCGCCGGCCTGTCCCCAGGTGAGCGAACGCCATTCCTCGCGGTCGCCGTCACCCACCGCCACCGGGTGCCGATACGCCTCGCGTTCGGGCGTCGCGCGAATGCGCTCCAGGAAGTCCACGGCGATGGACGGTGGGCGGTGGTCGATGCCGACCGACTCTGGACTCACTGCGGCCTCCTGCTCCTGGGCGGCTGACGGCCCGGGGATGTCGACCCGGGTGGATCCCGGGCTGCGCGGTTCAGGGAGTGCTGGCAATGCCGAGTACCGGTATCGATACCGGTATCGGCGGGGGTGAGAGCCCGATGTCGGTAGCGGCCGGGGGGAGCGTCAGGTATCGCGGGAGCAAAAAAGCAAAGCGGGTGCATCGGTTCTGCCCGATGCACCCGCAACGTACGCCGCCGCAGGGCTACGCGGTAGTAGCTTCGCCCGGATCCGTCCGCGAATCGCGCGCGCCACACCCGCCGTGCCCGGCCGCGGTGTCCTGCTTTCCCGCCGCCTGCTTGCCGCCTACCTCTTCCCGCCTACTTCTTGCCGCCGCTGTCGTCGGTGGACAGCGCCGCGATGAAGGCTTCCTGCGGCACCTCCACACGGCCGACCATCTTCATCCGCTTCTTGCCTTCCTTCTGCTTCTCCAGCAGCTTGCGCTTGCGGCTGATGTCACCGCCGTAGCACTTGGCGAGCACGTCCTTGCGGATCGCGCGGATGTTCTCGCGGGCGATCACCCGGGCCCCGACCGCGGCCTGGATCGGCACCTCGAACTGCTGACGCGGAATCAACTCGCGCAGCTTCTTGGTCATCTCGACGCCGTAGCTGTACGCCTTGTCCTTGTGCACGATCGCGCTGAACGCGTCGACGGCCTCGCCCTGGAGCAGGATGTCGACCTTGACCAGCGCGGATTCCTGCTCGCCGGTGGTCTCGTAGTCGAGCGACGCGTAACCGCGGGTCTTGGACTTGAGCGCGTCGAAGAAGTCGAACACGATCTCCGCGAGCGGCAGCGTGTAGCGCAGCTCCACCCGGTCCTCGGAGAGGTAGTCCATCCCGATCTGGACCCCGCGCCGGGTCTGGCACAGGTCCATGATCGTGCCGATGTACTCGCTCGGCGCCAGGATCGTGGCGCGCACCACCGGCTCGTGCACCTCGGCGATCTTGCCGCCGGGGAACTCGCTCGGGTTGGTCACCGTGTGCTCGGTGCCGTCCTCCATGACCACGCGGTAGACCACGCTCGGCGCGGTGGAGATGAGCTCCAGGTTGAACTCGCGCTCCAACCGCTCCCGGACGATCTCCAGGTGCAGCAGGCCCAGGAAGCCGCAGCGGAAGCCGAAGCCGAGCGCGACCGAGGTCTCCGGCTCGTACACCAGCGCGGCGTCGTTGAGCTGGAGCTTGTCGAGCGCGTCGCGCAGCTCGGGGTAGTCCGACCCGTCCAGCGGATACAGGCCGGAGAACACCATCGGCTTCGGGTCCTTGTAACCGCCGAGCGCCTCGGTCGCACCGTGGTGCAACGAGGTGATCGTGTCACCGACCCGGGACTGCCGAACGTCCTTCACGCCGGTGATGATGTAGCCGACCTCGCCGACGCTCAGGCCGTCGGACGGCTTGGGCTCGGGCGAGATGACACCGATCTCCAGGAGTTCGTGGGTCACCCCCGTCGACATCATCTGGATCCGCTCGCGCTTCTTCAGGTCGCCGTCGACCACCCGGACGTAGGTGACCACGCCCCGGTACGAGTCGTAGACCGAGTCGAAGATCATCGCGCGGGCGGGCGCGTCCTTGGCCCCGATCGGCGGCGGCACCAGACGAACGCACTCGTCCAGCAGTTCGGGCACACCCACACCGGTCTTGCCGGAGACCTTGAGCACGTCCTCCGGGTCGCAGCCGATGATGTGCGCGAGCTCGGCCGCGTACTTCTCGGGCTGGGCGGCCGGCAGGTCGATCTTGTTCAGTACCGGGATGATCTGGAGGTCGTTCTCCAGCGCCAGGTAGAGGTTGGCGAGCGTCTGCGCCTCGATCCCCTGGGCCGCGTCGACCAGCAGGATCGCGCCCTCACAGGCGGCGAGCGAACGGGACACCTCGTACGTGAAGTCCACGTGACCGGGGGTGTCGATCATGTTGAGGATGTGGGTCCGACCATCGGGGGCCGTCCACGGCAGCCGCACCGCCTGCGACTTGATGGTGATTCCGCGCTCACGCTCGATGTCCATGCGGTCGAGGTACTGCGCGCGCATCTGTCGCGCATCGACCACACCGGTGATCTGAAGCATCCGGTCGGCGAGCGTCGACTTGCCGTGGTCGATGTGGGCGATGATGCAGAAGTTCCGGATCAGCGCCGGGTCGGTACGGCTGGGCTCCGGCACGTTCACTGGCGGGGTCGCGGGCACGCGGGCTTCCAGATTCTCGATCGGGTGGACTGGCGAGGGCTTGCGAGGGTCGTGCGGTCTCGGGGTCTTGCGAGGTCCTGCGGGTGGCACGTGGGATCGGTGTGGGATCGCCGGTGTTCCCCACATCGTCCCATGCGGCATGGGTGAGCCGCGTTGGTGGAGCCGGCGAGGGCGATTCGAGTCGCGTCCGGCGCGGGTTCGGGGGCGGTGAGCCGTCCGGGTGTTTGTGGACCCGTTGATCACTGGTAATCTGATGGATCGCGTGTGGCGTACGTGTCTCTGCCACGCAAGTCAACGTCCGGACGGGCCCTCTCCCTGGATCGGATCCCGACCTAGTACTCAGAAGGCTCTTTCGTGGCGAACATCAAGTCCCAGATCAAGCGCAACAAGACGAACGAGATTGCGCGTCAGCGCAACAAGGCCGTCAAGTCGGAGCTCAAGACCTTCGTGCGCAAGGCGCGCGAGGCGGCCGAGGCCGGCAACGTCGAGCAGGCCGAGGCGCTCACCCGCCTCGCGGCCCGCAAGCTCGACAAGGCCGTCAGCAAGGGTGTCATCCACAAGAACCAGGCCGCCAACAAGAAGTCGGCGCTGGCGAAGCGGGTCGCGACGGCCAAGGCCTGAATCGCGGCACCCTTCACGGGGTGACATTCGAGCGATTGCGCTCGCAGTGACTTCGAAGGCGCCGTCCCCGGGATTCCGGGGGCGGCGCCTTTGTGGTGGGCGGCCTGTCCGTGGTGGGAGCAGGGCGTGCTCCCGTCAGATGTTGCGGACCGTGGAGACCGTCACGACGGCCTTCTCCAGCGCATAGGCCGGGTCCGTGCCGCCGCCCTTGACCGCCGCGTCGGCGTCGGCGACGGCGCACAGCGCGCGCACGATGCCGTCGGGGGTCCAGCCGCGCAGTTGTTGGCGCACCCGGTCCACCTTCCACGGCGGCATGCCCAGGTCGCGGGCCAGGTCGTTCGGCCGGGCGTTGCGCGGGGCGGCGCCGACCCGGGCGATCTGCCGCACACTCTGCGCGAGCGCGCTGGTGACCATGACCGGCGCGACGCCGACCGACAGCGCCCAGCGCAACTGCTCCAGCGCCTCGGCGGTACGACCCTCGACGGTCTTGTCGGCCACGGTGAAGCTGGACGCCTCGGCGACCCCGCTGTAGTAGCGCGCGACCACTTCCTCGTCGACCACGCCGTCGGTGTCCGCCATCAACTGGCTGCACGCGGACGCCAATTCGCGCAGGTCGTTGCCGATCGCCTCGACCAGGGTGCGACACGCGTCCTCGGTGAGCGAGCGACCCGCGATCCGGAACTCGGAACGGGCGAACGCGACCCGGTCGCCGACCTTGGTGACCTTGGGGCAGGTGACCTCGCGCACGCCGACCTTGCGGACCGCGTCCAGGAGGTTCTTGCCCTTGGGCCCGCCGAGATGGGCGAGGACGAGCACGATCTCGTCGGCGGGATCGGCGATCAGCTTCTTGACCTCGCCGGCCAGGTCCGTCCCGAGGTCCTGCGCGGACCGGATCACGATCACCTTGCGCTCGCCGAACAACGACGGGCTGGCCAACTCGGACAACATCCCCGCCTGCAGTGCGCCCGGCGCGAGATCGCGCACATCGGCGTCGGGGTCCTGCGCCCGCACGGCGCGCACCACCTCGCCGATCGCCCGATCCACCAGCAATTCCTCGGCCCCGACGACAAGCGTCACCGGCGCGAGCGGATCATCCTGCATTCTCCTGGCCACCCGACCAAGCATCCCACGCCCGACGGACACGCCTCCCCCGCGTCGCCGGCGCACGGGGACGGGGGATGCGGGCGGGGCGCGGAGCCGATCCGGACGGGCCGAACAGGGCCATGGGCGGCTCGTGTACCGCCCTTTGGGCAGCGGCGCTCGATGTACGCCCGATCCTCGTCGTACCGGGCGACATCGGCCGGCGCCCGCGCCGCGTCGGAGCCGGCCGGGCGGGGTGCGGGGGTGGGCTTGTGTGCGGGGTCGTGGTGGGCCGGGGGCGACGGCCGGTACCACCGCCGGGGTCGGAGCGGGAAGGCGGTCGGCGTGTGCCGGGGTGTCGGGGCCTCGGGCCACCGCGTCGAGGTGGGCGGGAGAGCCGGTCACCGCGATCGGGCCGTCGGTGTCGGTGCGCAGCAGGCGGGCGCCGGTGGCCGCGACCAGGGCGCGCGCGGACGGGGACGGATGGCCGTACGGGTTGCCCTTGCCCACCGAGACGAGCGCGAGGCGTGGATGCAATCCGAGCACCAGGCCCGGATCCTGGCGCGAGGAACCGTGATGGGCGACCTTGAGCACATCCACCCGGAGCCCGGCCAGCCGGTCCCGCAACGCCTCCTGGGCCTCGATCTCGGCATCCCCGGTGAGCAACATGCGAACGCCGTGCCGCTCGGCCAACACCACGAGACTCGCGTTGTTGGCCACCGATCCACCCACCGCGCTCCCCACCGGCAGCCCCCGAACCGGCGCCGACTCCCGTGCCCCGGGCCCGGCCCACGGGCGACCGGGAGCAAGGTCGCCCGCTCCGGTGATCGGGACCCCGACACCCGAGGGCGGCAACGCAGGCCCGCCGACCCGGGCGTCGGACACCCCGGGCACGGACACGTCGGCCCGGCGGATGGCCGGTGCGACCGAGTCGGTGGTCCGCCGGCCGGACAACGGCAGCCGGGCGGCATCGACGCCCGAGGCGGCAACGAACTCGGCCGGGACAGCGGCCGGCATGTCGGACAGGAGGCTGCGGGCGCCGACGGATCCGGCCGGCGCATCGGGTGACCACGACACCTCGGGGCAGGGGCACGAAGCCGGGCCGAGGGTGGCGGGGTGGGCCGCCCGGACGCCGGGCGGGAACGACGAGGCGGGTGCGGAACATGCGCCGCAGCCCGGGCCGGCCGGCGCGTCGAGTCGTGTCGGCGGGGCCGACCCGGGCTGCGAAGGAGGTGCCTGATCGGGCCTCCGGATGCCCGACGGGCCCGACGCCCGTGGTGGGGGCGGCTTAGGTTGCGAGGCGGGGGTCGGATCGCGGGGCCGGGTGGTCGGCATGTCGAGTCGGGGTGGGACCACGGGCGGGGTCCCGGCGGGGCGTGGTGGTTCGGGCAGGTGGGTGAGGGGTGCGTCTCGGAGTGGGTCGGGGTTCGGGGTGCGTGGGCCGGGACGAAGGCGGAGGGCCGTCGGGGGTGGGGTGAGGGTTTGCCAGGTCAGGGCGGCTCGGCTGCGGCGTTCGGCGTCGGTGGGGGTGGACAACGCGATGCCGGCGGCGGTGGCCCAGCGGCGCACTCGGGTGACCTCGGCCATCGGTTCGAGGACCGAGGTGCCCTGGATCAGACCCACCGCGCGATCGCGCAACGCGCCCGGGAGGCCCTCGACATGGTCGGCGTGGAAGTGGCTGAGCAGGATCAGCGGCAGCCGCCGGATCCCGAGGTCGCGCAGGCAGCGGTCGACCGCGTGTGGATCCGGGCCGGCGTCGACCAGGACACCCGTACCGGGACCGGCGTTGAGCACGATCGCATCGCCCTGGCCGACGTCGCACATCACCAGGTGCCAGTCCGGGGGCGGCCAGCCGGTCAGCGGGCGAACCACGGCCGGTGGACGCAGCAGGAGCACCACGGCGAGGAGGGCGAGCAACGCGGCGGTCATGGCGCGCGATCCGCCGAACGGGGTGGACCGCGGCCGACGCAGCGCGCGCAGCGTCGGCACGGCCGCAACGGTGATCGCGGCGAGCACCGCGCCGCCGAAGAGGCCGGTCGGCCAGGTGACGGCCGCACCGGGCAGCGCGGCGCCGGTGTGGGCCACGGTCACGATCCATCGGATCGGCCAGGAGCCCAACCACGCCGCCGCCTGCGCGAGCGGCAGGCAGACCGGCGCGAGCACGAGGGCGACGAAGCCGAGGATCGTGGCCGGCGCGACCGCGAACTCGGCGAGCAGGTTGCACGGTACGGCCATCAGTCCGACCCGGCCGGCAAAGCTCACCACGAGCGGCCCGCACACGGCCTGCGCGGCCAGCGGCACGGCGACCGGGACCGCCGCCCACTTCGGCCAACCTCGGGCACACAGCCGCGCGGCCCAGTGCGGCGCGAGCAGCAACAGCGCCCCCGTGGCCAGCACGGACAGCGCGAACGCGTACGAGCGGGCCAGGGTCGGATCGAACAGCACCAGGCCCAATACCGCGACGGCGAGCGCGGGAAGGCCGCGCCGGGGCCGCCCGGTGTACAGCGCGGCCAGGGTGACCAGGCCCATCACCGCGGCCCGCAACACGCTGGGTTCGGGCCGGGCCACCACCACGAAGCACGCGACGGCCACCGCGCCGGTGATCGGCAGCGCCCGACCGCGCAGTCCGCCGCGGCGCAGCACCAGCAGCACGAAGCCGAGCAGGATCGTGATGTTGGTGCCGCTCACCGCGGTCAAATGGGTGAGTTCGGTGGTCCGGAAGTCGGCTTCGAGGTCGGCGGGAAGCATGCCGGTATCCCCGACGATCAGCCCCGGGAGCAGGCCGCGAGCGGCGGGCGGCAGGTCCGCGCAGGCCGCGCGCAGGTGGGCCCGGAGTCGACCCGCGAAGCGCTGATGGGCTGCCGGAGCACCGATCCGCTCCGGGGCGGATCGCACCAGGAGGAGGGCCTGCCCGCCCTTGCCCGGAACGAGGCGACCATGGGCGCGGATCGGCGTGCTCGGCAAAAGCCCGAGCCAGGAGCCGGCCTCGGGGCCGGTGGCCAGGACGGTGACGGGGGTACGAACTCGCGTACCACCCGGGATGCTTGCGCCCAGGGATCGGCCGGTTCCGCTCGCCGGGTCGGTCCGAGTCGAGGAGCCGGGTGCGACGCGCACGTGGTCGATGCGGGCGGCGAAGACCGTGGGTGGCCCACCGAGTTCGCTGCCGCGCACCCGAGTGCCCCGGCGCTCCGGGTCGGTGCGTACGGTCAGCTCGACGGTGGCTTCGGCCTGCCGGCCGGCCGCGGCGGCGACCGGGCCGGCGTGGTCGGCGGCGGTGCGCAGGCCGGCCACCAGACCACCGGCCGCGAGACAGACGAGCACGACGGCCACCGTCGCCCGGCGACGGACGGTGGGCAGCCGCGCGAGCACGGCGGCGCCCAGGACCGCGCCTGCGCTCGCCGTCACCGTGGCCCGGAGGGGCACCAGCGGCGCGATCCACGCCGCCGTCCAGACGGCGAGCGCACCGGGCAACAGGCGCGCATCCGCCGAACGCTCCCGCCGGCCGGCCCCGGTCGCCTGGCCATGGGCCATCAGGCCGCGGCCGTGTCGCGGTCGGGCCGGCACCGCCGCACGCCACGCCTTCCGTCGCACTTCCGCCCCGAGCCCACGGACGCACCGACACCGCCGAGGCCCGACCGAGGCGCACACCCCGGCAGCGGGCCGGCCCGCCCCCGCCCGCCCGGACCCACCACATCGCCCACCGGCAGCGGGCGAATCCCGCCGTCCCGGCGGCGCCTCGTCGGGTGGGCCGCCGGCCCGCCCACGCTCGCGATCGGCCCGCTCATACCCGGACCCTCGGCTTCAGGTCGCTGTACTTGCGGTCGCCGATGCCGCGGATCCGGCGCAGTTGGTCGACCGTGGCGAAGCGGCCGAGCAGGGTGCGCTGTTCGATGATTTGCCGGGCCAGAACCGGGCCCACGCCGGGGAGTTGCTCCAGTTGTTCGGCCGTTGCCGTGTTGATGTCGACGAGCGCGCCCGAAGTCGCCGAGCCGCCCGGCCCGGTCGAGGCCACCGGCACCGGCGCCGGGGCGCCCGGGACGCCGACCGGGACCTGTTCGCCGTCGGCCAGCGGGCGGGCCAGGTTCAACGTGGCCAGATCCGCCGCCGGCAACGCCCCACCGGCGGCCTGCACCGCATCCGCCACCCGCGCCCCCGGCGGCAACAACACCACCCCCGGACGCGCCACCTTCCCGGCCACATGCACCGTGATCGGCCCGGTCGCAGGCACCGGCCCGGCAGCCGACGACGAAGCCGGCGCACCGGCCGACGCCGCGAAGCCCGACCCCGGACCCCCCGTCGCCTGCCCCACCGGAACCGCCGCCGGCGCCGCCACACTCTGCGGCCGCGCCCGCCACCAGCCGCCCACCGCGAGCGCGACCGCCACCAGCGCGAGCACCGCGACCGCGGCCACCGCACGCCGATCCACCCCCACCCGAAACCGGGCCGGCAGGCGATCCGCGACCGCCTCGGCCACCCGCCGCGCGGAATCCGGCCCCCGAGGACCCTCCGGCTCCCCCGCCCCGAGCAGCGCGGCAACCCGCTCGGCACCCGACCGCGGCAACGCCGAGGCCGCACGGCCGGGCGACGCACGCCCCGGCGAAGCCCGACCGGAGAACGAATACCCGGCGGACGAGTCTCCGGCCGACGAAGACGACATCCCGGGCGACGAGAACCCGGGCACGGCATATCCGGAGGACGAGTCCGGCACAGGAGACGGCGAAGGCGAAGGCGAGGAAAACGGCAACGAGGATCCGGGCATGCCCGAAAGCTAGGCCGCCCCGCTCACCCGCCCCCGCTCACCGCGGCCCCCTGTGCACAACCCGCCGGGCTGTGGAAACCAACCCCACCCACGTGGGTGACCCACCCCGCCCCGACAACGCCACCCCACCCGGCCCCGCCCGCCCCTCACCGAGGCGAAACCACCACCGCCAACAACCCCGGCCCCGCGTGCGCCCCGATCACCGCGCCCACCTCGCTCACGTACAACTCCCCCAGCCCGGCCACCCGCTCCCGCAGCCGCCCCGCCAACGCCTCCGCGCGCTCCGGACTGGCCAGATGATGCACCGCGATGTCGACCGCCCCGGCCCCCGCCCGCTCCACCGCCAACTCCTCCAGCCGACTGATCGCGCGCGTCGCCGTACGAACCTTCTCCAACGGCCCGATCAACCCGTCGCTCACATGCAACAGCGGCTTGACCGCCAACGCCGTACCCATGAACGCCGCCGCCGCCCCGATCCGCCCGCCCCGGCGCAGATACTCCAGCGTGTCCACGTAGAACAGCGCCGACGTGGTCTGCGCGCGCTTCTCCGCCGCGATCGCCGCCTCCTCCAGGGACGCGCCGTCCGCCGCCGCCTCCGCCGCGGTCAGCACGGAGAAACCCATCCCCATGCCCAACGTGCGCGAGTCCACCACCCGCACCGGCACCTCGGCGTCCCGCGCCGCGAGCAGCGCGGCCTCGTAGGTGCCGGAGAGTTCGCGGGAGAGGTGGATCGAGACGATGCCCGTCGCACCCTTCTCGGCGAGTTCGCGATAGACCTCGGCGAACGTCTCCGGCGCCGGGCGCGACGTGGTCACCACTCGGCGCTGACGCAGCGCGTCGGTGAGTTGGGCGGGCGTGGCCTCGATGCCGTCGTCCAGCGGCCGTCCACGCAGGACGACCTTGAGCGGGACCACCACGAGGCGGTGCCGCTCCACGAGCTCCTCGGGCAGATAGGCCGTGGAATCGGTGACCACGGCAAGATCGGTGGGCATCGTCGGCATGAGCGGGCAACCACCCGGATGTGAGACGACAGGGGGGCGGGGTCGGTGTCTCGACTACCCCGTGTCGGGTCGCTGAGTCGAGACACCACATTCAATCTCGGTCACCATGCCACGCCCCGACGCGCGGGTGACGCGCGCGAGGGTGCGGCCGGCGCGTCCCGTCGTCGGGGCCCGCCGCCGGCGGCTGCTCAGGTCAACCGCTTGCTCTCGGATCGGCTCTCGTCCGCGTACGCGCGCAGGGCCGCGGCCTCGCGCTCGACGTCCGTGCCGAGCCGGTCCAACTCGTCCTCGCCCAGGTGGCGTTCGCGGTCCTGAACGGCCCACCGCAGCGAGGCCGCGGCATGCTCGATGCGATCCGCGCGCTCCTTGAGGCCGGGCAACTCGCGGGCGACCCGGTCCCGATCGGGCTCGCGCTCGACCATCTTGAGGTCCGTGTCCAGCGCCTTGGCGAATTCGTCCAGCCGGCGCAACAGCGCGACCGCGTCGGAGAGCTGCGCGTCGTGTGCGTAGCCCGCCTCCAGCACTCTCCGGGTCTGGTCCAGCGAGCGCCGCACCGACCCGCGCAGGCGCGCCGCCTCGCCCGCATCACCCGTGCGGGTATACGCACGAGCCTTGGACGTGGCGTCCTCCACGAGGCCGCGGACCCGGGGCGCGTGCCGGTCGATCCGGCGGCGCACCGCCCGCCGCATCATCGTGATCAGGCCCACCACGACGCCCACGAGTACGAGACACGCGAGCACACCGGCGCCCAGCACCACGCCGAAGGTCTCGGCGCCATCGGCCAACGAGTCGGTGGTCGCGGGAACGTCGGCGAGGGCCACGAGGCGTCTCCTGCCTGGTCGGGGCCGGAAGGTTTCCCCTCACACTAACGCCGCCGGGCGGCTTCGATACGCACGCGGCGGAAAACACCGCGTTCCAGACCGATCGTCACCGACCGGAAACGGTCCGGACACCGTCCGGAAATCGGCCGCCGCACAAGCCGGCCCGCACACCGTGAAGGCCCGACCGCACACCGCGCGCCCCCGCCGCACACCGCGAGAACCCGCCACGCGGGCCCACCGCGAAGCACGGCCCGCGCGCGGTCGGCCGCTCACCGAGCGAGCGGCCGACCCGCACCGACCGACCTACGCCGGAACGATGTTCACCAGCTTCGGCGGCTTGACGATCACCATCCGCACGCCGGCCCCGTCCAGCGCGGCCAGCACCACCGGATCGGCCAGCGCCAGCGCCTTCAGCTCGTCCTCGCCGATGCTCGGCGGCACCTCCAGGCGGGCCCGCACCTTGCCCTTGATCTGCACGACACAGGTGACCGTGTCCTCGACCAGGTAGGCCGGATCCGCCTGCGGGAACGCCTCGTAGGTGACCGTGTCGCCGTGCCCCAGCCGGGACCACAGCTCCTCGGCCACGTGCGGCACCAGCGGCGCCACCATCAGCACCAGTTTCTCGGCGATCTCGCGCGGCACGGCCGGCAGCTTGACCAACGTGTTGTTCAGCTCGATCGCCTTGGCGATGGCGGTGTTGAAACGCAGCGCGTCCATGTCCCGCCGCATGCCGTCGATCGCCTTGTGGGTGGCCCGCAGCGTGGCCTCGTCGGCCGGCTCCTCGACCACGGTCGGCGCGCCGGTGTGCTCGTCCACGATGTTGCGCCACAGCCGCTGCAGGAAGCGGTACGAGCCGACCACCGCGCGGGTGTCCCACGGTCGGGAGATCTCCAGCGGACCCATCGACATCTCGTACAGGCGCAGGGTGTCCGCGCCGTACTCCTCGGCCATCTGGTCGGGCGTCACCGAGTTCTTCAGCGACTTGCCCATCTTCCCGTACTCGCGGCTGACCGCCTGCTCGCCCAGGAAGAACTTCCCGTCCCGCTCCTCGACCTCGCTCGCCTCGACGTAGACGCCGCGCTCGTCCTTGTACGCGAACGCCTGGATGTAGCCCTGGTTGAACAGCTTGTGGAACGGCTCGGACGAGGACACGTGGCCCAGGTCGAACAGCACCTTGTGCCAAAAGCGCGAGTACAGCAGGTGCAGCACCGCGTGCTCGACACCGCCGACGTACAGGTCCACGCCGCCGGTGTGGCCCTCGTGCTTCGGGCCCATCCAGTACTTCTCGACCTCGGGGTCGACCAGCACCTCGGTGTTGGTCGGGTCCAGGTAACGCAGCTCGTACCAGCACGAACCGGCCCAGTTGGGCATGGTGTTGGTCTCGCGGCGGTACTGCCGGGGCCCGTCCCCCAGGTCCAGCGTGACGTTCACCCAGTCGGCGTTGCGCGACAGCGGCGTCTCGGGCTTGGTGTCCGCGTCGTCCGGGTCGAAGGTGCGCGGGCGGTAGTCGTCGATCTCGGGCAGCTCGACCGGCAGCATCGAGTCCGGCAGCGCGTGCGCGACGCCGTCCTCGTCGAACACGATCGGGAACGGCTCGCCCCAGTAACGCTGCCGGGAGAACAGCCAGTCGCGCAGCTTGAAGTTGATCGTGCCCTCGCCGATGCCGCGCGCGGCCAGCCACTCGGTGATCGTCCTCTTGGCCTCGACCACCCCCAGACCGTCCAGCGTGATGCCCGCGCCGGAGCTGTTCACCAGCTTCGCGTCGTAGGACACGAACGCGTCGGCCCACTCGGTGGTGTCGCTGATCGAGCGGTCGTCGGTGGGCTCGACCACGCAGCGGATCGGCAGCTCGAAGGCCCGCGCGAACTCGAAGTCGCGGTGGTCGTGCGCGGGCACCGCCATGATCGCGCCGGTGCCGTAGCCCATCAGCACGTAGTCGGCGATGAAGACCGGGACCCGCTCGCCGTCGACCGGGTTGATCGCGTAGGCGCCGGTGAAGACGCCGGTCTTGTCCTTGCCCTCGCTCTGCCGCTCGACGTCGCTCTTGGACCCGGCGAATCGGCGGTAGGCCGCGATCGCCTCGGCCGGCGTCGCCGCGCCGCCCGTCCACACCGCCGGGATGCCCTCGGGCCAGGCGTCCGCGACGATCGCGTCGACCAGTTCGTGCTCGGGTGCCAGCACCATGTAGGTGGCGCCGAACAGCGTGTCGGGCCGGGTCGTGAACACCTCGATCGGCGCCGCGTCGGTGGCGAAGGAGACCTTGGCGCCCTCGGATCGGCCGATCCAGTTGCGCTGCATGATCTTGATCGGCTCGGGCCAGTCCAGCTTGTCCAGGTCGCCCAGCAGCCGGTCGGAGTACGCGGTGATCCGCATCATCCACTGCCGCAGGTTGGACTTGAACACGGGGAAGTTGCCGCGCTCGCTGCGGCCGTCGGCGGTGACCTCCTCGTTGGCCAGCACGGTGCCCAGACCGGGCGCCCAGTTGACCGGGGCCTGCGACACGTACGCCAGGCGGTACTCGTCCAGTACCGCCGAACGCTCGGTGGCGCTCAGGTCGGCCCACGCGCGCCCGTCCGGGGTGGCCCGGTCGCCCTTCTCGAACTGCTCGACCAGCTCGGTGATCGGACGCGCGCGACCGACGCCCCCGTCCGCGCCGGGCGCCTCGGGGTCGTACCAGGAGTTGAAGATCTGCAGGAAGATCCACTGCGTCCAGCGGTAGTAGGCCGGGTCGGTGGTGGCCACCGACCGGCGCTGGTCGTGGCCCAGGCCCAGCCGGCGCAGTTGCCGGCGCATGTTGGCGATGTTCGCCTCGGTGGTCACCCGCGGGTGTGTGCCGGTCTGGACCGCGTACTGCTCGGCGGGCAGGCCGAACGCGTCGTAGCCCAGCGTGTGCAGCACGTTGTACCCGGTCATGCGCTTGAACCGGGCGTATACGTCGGTCGCGATGAAGCCCAGCGGGTGTCCGACATGCAGGCCCACACCCGAGGGGTACGGGAACATGTCCATCACCATCATCTTGGGCCGCCCGGCGACCTTCTCCGGCTCGGCCAGCGGACCGGCCGGGTTCGGCGCCTCGAACGTGCCGTCGGCCTCCCACCGGTCCTGCCACCGCGCCTCGATGTCGCCGGCCAGGACGGCGTTGTAGCGGAAGGGCTCGGTCGGGGCGTCGGTGTTGCCGGCAGGACCCTGCGTCATCTCGGTCATCGTCCTCAACCATCGGGGTGTGGGCAGCCGTCGGCTGCTTCCGGTTTCGTCGCTTGCGCGAAGCGACCGTTTCTGGAAACGAAAAGACCCCTCGCTCAGGAGGGGTCGCCGCGCCGAGTCGGGTGGGAGCGGTCCTCCACCCGGTCTGCTCAGCGCGGCCCGGTAAGCAGCAGTACGGCACGCATGGCCTCAGGCTACCGCAGGTGACCCGGAGCCGGTTCGATCCGGGGGCGACATCCGGGCCGCCTCGGTCACAGTCCCGGAGCGGGCCCGGTGGACAACGACAACACCAGCAGGATCTGGGCGAGGTGGTAGGCGCCCACGATCAGCACCGGCGCGTACGGCGTCGGGGCGCGGAACCGGTTCCAGCCGACCAGGGTGTCGGAGACGTAGAACAGGAACGCGCCGGCCACCGCGCTCGGTCGACCGGTGGCCGCCGCGGCGACCACCATCAACGAGACCACGCCGACGTAGAGCAGCACCATGCCGATGTACGTGGGCGCGCTCTCGCGCGCGCCGGTGACCAGACGCACCGCGTAGGCACCCGCCGCGAACAGCACGACCACGATGCCGGCCGCGGCCCACAGCCAGGACCACCCCATGCGTTGAAAACCCGCGACGTAGCCGATGTGGGCGAACAGCGAGGCCACCACCGCGGCCACGAACCAGCGCGGGGCGAGCAGGTCGCGCAGCAGCGACAACGCGAGCGCGACGCTGAACAACGCGCGCAGTGCCCCGTCGACGTCGTCGAACGACCAGACGGCGACCAGCAGGGCACAGATCACCGCGGCCTTCAGGAGGCGATCGAGGGGGAGCCGATCGAGCGGGAGACGTTCCCGGGCGACGGCCACCCAGTCGGCGACCGCGAGCAGGCTCGCGAGCACCAGCACGAGTACTGCGGTGAGGGTCACGTCCGGCGACACTACTGGCCGGAAACCGGACCATTCGCCCACTCGTTCGACCCGTCACGCAACCGTGACGGGAAAGACCTCAATCGTGATCACCCGGGGCCTCGGGAGCGGTCCGCGCCCGCTCCCGAACCCCGCCGACCGGGCCGTCCTCACATGCGTTCGAAGCCCCGGAACAGTTCCCAGTCGGTGACCGCCGCGTCGTAGGCGGCGAGTTCGACCCGGGCGGCGTTGGCGTAGTGCTCGACGACCTCGGGACCGAACACCTCGAGCGCGAGCGTGCTCTTCTCCCACAGCTCCAGCGCCGCGCGCAGCGACGTGGGCACGTGCTGCCCGTCGGAGGCGTACGCGTTGCCCGCGCACGCCTCGGCCGGCTCCAGCCAGTGGTCTATCCCGTACAACCCGGCGCCGATCATCGCGGCCACCGCCAGGTAGGGGTTCACGTCGCCGCCGGGAACCCGGTTCTCCACCCGCAGGCCCGCGCCTCGGCCGACCAGGCGCAGCGCGCAGGTGCGGTTGTCGATGCCCCACTCGACGGCGGTCGGCGCGAACGTGCCGGGCTGGTAGCGCTTGTAGGAGTTGATGTTGGGCGCGTACAGGAGGGTGAACTCGCGCAGCGCGGCGAGCTGCCCGGCCAGGAACTGGCTGCCGAGCCGGGACAGTCCGTGCGCTCCCGAGCCGGCCAGGAGCGGCCGGCCGTCCGCCTCCTCGCGCAACGACAGGTGGATGTGGCACGAATTGCCCTCGCGCGCGTTGGGCTTGGCCATGAAGGTCAGGCTCATCCCCTCCTGCGCGGCGATCTCCTTGGCCCCGGTCTTGTAGACGCTGTGGTTGTCGCAGGTCCGCAGCGCCTCGTCGTAGCGGAAGGCGATCTCGTGCTGGCCGAGATTGCACTCGCCCTTCGCGGATTCCACGTACATCCCCGCGTCGGACATCTCGTTGCGGATCCGGCGCAGCAGCGGCTCGATCCGACCGGTGCCCAGGATCGAGTAGTCGACGTTGTAGAGGTTGGCCGGGGTCAGGTCGCGATAGGCGCGGTGCCATGCCTCCTCGTAGGTGTCCCGATAGACGCAGAACTCCAGCTCGGTACCGACCATCGCGGTCCAGCCGCGCTCGGCGAGCCGCTCGGTCTGCGCCCTGAGGATCTGGCGCGGCGACGCGGCCACGGGGCGTTCGTCGCCCCACTTCAGGTCCGCCTGGACCAGCGCGGCACCGGGATTCCACGGCACCGGGCGCAGGGTGCGCAGGTCGGCGTGCAGCACGAAGTCGCCGTAGCCGCGATCCCACGAACTCATCTCGAAGCCGTCGACGGTGTTCAGATCGACGTCCACGGCGAGCAGGTAGTCGCACGCCTCGGTGTGGTGTTCGAGCACCTCCTCCAGGAAGAAGCGGGCGGACAACCGCTTGCCCTGCAACCGCCCCTGCATGTCGGTGAACGCGACCACGACGGTGTCCACCTCGCGCGCCCGGACCAACTCCCGCAACCGCTCGATCTCCAGCATGATCCACGCCTCCCCGTCGGTTCCGGCCATCCAAGCGCACTCGATGTGCCGGGCGGGGGATTTCGCCGGGCGGGCCGACGCGAAACCGAGCCGGTCGAGGACACGACCGCCGCCGTCGCGGCTTCACGGGGCCGGTGCGTCCGCGCGGGTCGAGCGGGCATAGCGGTCCGTCAGGGCACGCAGATGGGCGACCAGTTCCGGGGGGTCGGTGACGGTGAAGTCGTGGCCGAGCAGGCCCAGGTGCACGGCCAGGGTGTCGAGCGAGTCGGCGCCGGTGTCCAGCACGCAGGTGTCGGCGTCGATCGCCTCGACCGTGCCCACGGCCGGGTTGATCCGGTCCAGGACGTCGGCGGCGGGCGCGTGCACCAGGACCCGGGCGCGATGTCGCCAGGCCGCCGCGGAGACCTTGCCGGCCACGTACCTGGCCGCGTCGCCGTCCGGGTCCTCGCGCGGCGCGAACCTGGGCCCGTTCGGGGTGCGCGGGGTGATCCGGTCGACCCGGAAGGTGCGCCAGTCGGCGCGGTCCACGTCCCAGGCGACCAGATACCAGCGGCGGCCCCAGTTGACCACCCGCTGCGGCTCGACGGTGCGCACGGTGCCCGCGCCGGCGTGGTCGAGGTAGTCCAGCCGCAGCCGCTCGCGGTCCCGGCAGGCCGCGACCAGGACGGTGAGCACGTCGGTGTCCACCTTGGCGGAGGGCCGATCCGCGGGTACCGGCACCGCGTACTGCTGCAACGTGCGCACCCGTCGGCGCAGCCGCGCCGGCAACACCCGCTCCAGCTTGGCCAGTGCCTGTATCGAGGTCTCCTCCATGCCCGCCATCGCCCCCTGGGCGACGGTGCGCAGGCCGATGGTGACCGCCACCGCCTCGTCGTCGGACAGCAGCAGCGGCGGCATCGCGGCACCGGCGGCGAGCCGATAGCCGCCGGCGGACCCCCGGGTGGCGTCGACCGGATAGCCGAGTTCGCGCAGCCGCTCGACGTCCTTGCGGATCGTGCGGCCGGTCACGCCCAAGCGGTCGGCCAGTTCCGAGCCGGGCCACTCGCGGGGTGTCTGGAGCAGGGACAACAGGCGCAACAAACGTGCCGAGGTTTCCAACATTTTCGCAGCCTGCCGCCCCAATAGGATCGAAGCATTCCTATTGGGATCCTACTGTTCCACTCATGGAGAACAGCAGCCACACCGCAGCCGAGACCGCCACCGCGACCGCCGACACGATCCGCCCCTTCCGGATCGGGATCGCGCAGGCCGATCTGGACGACCTGCGCGAGCGCCTGACCCGCACCCGCTGGGCCGCCGACGTCCCGGGCGTGCCCGAGTGGACGCGTGGCGTGCCGACGCCGTACCTGCGGGATCTGGCCGCGTACTGGGCGAACGACTTCGACTGGCGCGAGGCGGAGGCCCGGCTGAACTCCTTCCCGCAGTACCTCACCGGGATCGACGGTCAGGACATCCACTTCGCGCATGTGCGCTCGGCCCGGGCGGACGCCCCCGCGTTGTTGTTGATCCACGACTGGCCGGGCTCGTTCGTGCAGTTCGTCGACGTGATCGAGCCGCTGTCGCGCGACTTCCACGTCGTGGTCACCGACACGCCCGGTGTCGGCTTCTCCGGCCCGCTGTCCGGGCCGGGCTGGAACACCGGCCGGATCGCGGGTGCCTTCACCGAGCTGATGGCCCGCCTGGGCTACTCGCGCTACGGCGTGCAGGGCAACGGCGGCGGGGCGTGGATCGCGGCCGAGATGGGGCGGATCGCGCCGGAGCGGGTGATCGGCATCCACGTCAACGGCCTGGTCACCTTCCCGTCCGAGGACCCGGCCGACTTCGCCGGGTTGACCGAGAGCGAGCAGTCCAGGCTGGCCCGGCTCCAGGAGTTCCGGGACGACAAGATGGGCTTCAACGCGATCCAGTCGACCCGGCCGCAGACGCTCGCCCACGCGTTGCACGACTCCCCGGTCGGTCAGCTCGCCTGGATCGTGGAGAAGTTCAAGGAGTGGACGGACACCGCGAGCGCGCTGCCCGAGGACGCGGTGGACCGGGACACCCTGCTCACCAACGTCAGCCTGTACTGGTTCACCGGCACGGCGGGCTCCTCGGCCAACCTCTACTACGAGATGGCGCACGACCCGAGCGCGTGGGCGCCCAGGGAGCGCGGCACCGTGCCGACCGCCGTGGCCGTCGCCCTGCCCCAGGACGTCGCGATCCGCCGCTTCGCCGAGCGCGACCACCACGTGGTGCGCTGGACCGAGTTCGAGCGTGGTGGCAACTTCCTGTCGCTGGAGCAGCCGGAACTGCTGATCGGCGACGTCCGGGAGTTCTTCACGGGTCCGGACGGCCGGGACGTGTCCTAGGGGCCGTCCGAAACGACCGAAGGCCGCTTCCCGGGGGAAGCGGCCTTCGGGATTGCGGTGGAGCTACGGAGAATTGAACTCCGGACCTCTTGCATGCCATGCAAGCGCTCTACCAACTGAGCTACAGCCCCGCGTGAATACGTCACAAGTCTACCGGGTCGCCCGCAGTGCTCACGACCAAGGGGGTGCGCAGCGGCGGCGGCGCGCGCAGCGGCCCGACCGCCCGCAGCAGCACCGCGGCGGTGAGGCCGCACAGCGTCGCGAACAGGTGCCCGAGGTCCCAGATGGTGTGGTCCACGATCACCGGCAGGCCGACCGAGACGAACATCACCGCCGTGCCCGCGAGTCGGACCCAGCCGGACATGATCAGCACCGCCGCCGCGCACGAGCCCACCTCGACGTAGCTCACCCCGACGTCCGTCGCGAACGCGATCTTGTGCGGGAGTCGGCCCGCCTCGATCGCGCCCTTCTCCACCGCGGCGGTCAGCAGCGACCCGAACACGTGGCCGCTCGCGCCGATCAGCAACATCCTGGGCGAGCCGTAGCGGCGTTCCGCCCACGCCACGATCGTGCCGAACACGACCATGTAGGTGGCCAGTCCGGAGCCGTGGTCGGCGACCCAGAACGCGCTGGTGAGCAGCGCCTCCAGCGGATCGTCGCCGAGCCGGAGCAGGTTGGTGCTGTTCAGCTTGGTGAGCAGGTCGATCAGCCGGGGCGGCGAGGTGCGTTGCACGACGGTGGACGCGGTGAAGATGGCGATGTAGGTGAAGGTGACCGGCGCGGACAACACCCACGCGTGCAGCCGGGCGGTCCACGGGCTCAGCACCCGCACGCAGCGCCGGGCCCAGGCCCAGCGACGGGCGAGGCCGCGCAACACGTACCAGGCGATGGCGAGGCTCAGCCCGAGTGCGACGGTCACCCGGCTCCGGTGCCCCCGCGGCCCGCGCGCGAATCTTCTCCGCCCGGCTCAGCCGCCGATCGTGCTGCGGAAGCGGGCGCGGTAGGCGGAGGGGGTGATGCCCAGCCGGCGCAGGAACGCCCGGCGCAGGGATTCGTCGCTGCCCAGGCCGCTGTGCGCGGCGGCGGCGGTCACGGTGGCGCCGGCGGCCAGCAGGGATTGGGCCGCCTCGATCCGCACGGCCTCCACGTAGACCGCCGGGGTCGAGCCGACCCGCTCGTGGAACAGCCGGGTGAGGTGGCGCGGGCTGAAGCCGCCCAGTCGGGCGAGCGCGGGCAACGAGTGGTCGGCCGCCGGGTCCGCGGCGACCGCGTCCAGGACCGGGCGCAGCGGATCGTCGAGGCCGGCCCGGGCGCGCGAGGGGACCGAGAACTGCGATTGGCCGCCCGGTCGGCGCAGGAACACCACCAGGTCGCGGGCCACCTCGCGGGCCAGGTCGGCGCCCTCGTCCGCCTCGACCAGGGCCAGGGCGAGGTCGATGCCGGCGGTCACCCCGGCGGACGTGTAGACCGTGCCGTCCCGGACGAAGATCGCGTCCGGCTCGACCGAGACGCTCGGATGGCGCCGGGCCAGCATCGCCGCGTGCCGCCAGTGCGTCACCGCCCGCCGCCCGTCGAGCAGCCCCGCCCGGGCGAGCAGGAACGCGCCCGTGCACACCGACGCGATCCGCCCGGAGGTCGCGGCGAGCGTGGTCACCGCGTCGAGCAGCCGGGCCGACGGCGCGTGTTGCGGGAAGTCCACCGACCCCGGCACGACCAGCGTGTGGGCGCCGTCGATCTCCGTCGCGGCCGCGTCGACCAGCAGCCGGGTGCCCGCCGACGTGGTCACCGGCTCGCCGGTCGGCGAGCACAGGGTCAGCGTGTAGGCGCCGCCCAGGCGCTCGGCCGTGCCGAACACCTCCAGCGGCGCGGTCACGTCCATCAGCCGGACCCCGTCGTACGCGAGCACCGTCACATTCCTGCGTTGCATGCCTCCCACGCTACCCGCGAGCCGTGTCCGAATCCGAGGGATCGCCGTCTGGATGGACATGGCCGCGACCCGGGCCCGGGCGGCAGGCTTGAGCCGTTCCCCCCTCCCTCCATCGGAAAGGACCGTTGCCATGTCCGAGCGCATCGCCGACGTGGAGATCCCCGACAGCGCCCTGGCCAAGGAGGCCACCGAGCTGATCCGGGACGTCGCCGACCCACTGCTGTACGACCATTCGCGCCGCGTGTATCTCTTCGGCGCACTCCGGGGGCGCCGCCTGGACCTGGACTTCGACCCCGAACTGCTCTACGTCGGCGCGATGTTCCACGACCTGGGGCTGACCGCCGAATATCGCACCTCGCAGCAGCGCTTCGAGCTCGACGGCGCCGACGCCGCCCGCGACTTCCTGCTCCGGCACGGCCTGTCCGCCGACCGCGCGCGCATCGTCTGGACCGCGATCGCGCTGCACACCACACCCGGGATCCCCGCCCGGATGGAGCCCGAGGTGGCCCTGGTGACCGCCGGCGTCGAGCTGGACGTGCTCGGCCTGGGCCTGGCGGACCTCCCCGCCGAGACGCGCGCCGCCGTGGTCGCCGCACATCCCCGCCCGGACTTCGAGCGGCGGATCCTGCGGGCCTTCACCGAGGGCGTCGAACACCGGCCGCAGACCACGTTCGGCAACGTCAAGGCCGACGTACTCGCCCGGTTCGTACCGGGCTTCGAGCGGACCGACTTCGTCGACGTGATCGAGCAGTCGGGGTGGTCCGCGTGAAGCCGCCGCTGCCCCCGTTCACCGAGACCTCGGCCCGCGCCAAGGTGCAGGCCGCCGAGGACGCCTGGAACACCCGCGACCCCGAACGCGTCGCGCTCGCCTACACGCCCGATTCGGTCTGGCGCAATCGCGACCGGTTCGTCACCGGGCGCCCGGCGATCGTGGCCTTCCTGACCGAGAAGTGGGCCCGCGAGCACGACTACGCGCTGCGCAAGGAGCTGTGGGCGTACACCGACGACAGGATCGCGGTCCGTTTCCGGTACGAGTGGCACGACGGCGCGGGACGCTTCGTGCGCAGCTACGGCAACGAACTGTGGGAGTTCACCGAGGACGGTCTGATGCGTCGGCGCGAGGCGAGCATCAACGACGTGGTGATCACCGAGGCGGACCGCCGCATCCACGGCCCGCGCCCGATCGAGGAGCACGGGCTGACCTTTCCCCTCGCCTGACCACGCCGGGGGCCGCGCGTCTAGTCCGCGCGGCCGCCGCACTCCCCGGCCCACGGGTGGGTCAGTTCCTGGCAGCGTCGCCAGAACCAGGCCCGGTCCGGTCGGCTCTCCCGGGTCGCCGGCCGGTAGTGCGTCGGTCGCGGGGTCCGGTCCTGCCAGAACAGGCCGGTGCTGCCGCCCGGTTCGTCGGCCGCGCACAACCACACCACGGTGTCCGCGCCCTGCTCCGGAGTGCGCAGCAGCGGCGCGGTCAGCCGGCGGAAGGTCGGCATCGACGCGCGCAGGCCGGGGGTGTCCACCCACCCGGGGTGGGTGGCGTGCACGACCGGGCCGCCGGTGCCCAGGTGCTCGGCCCACAGCTCGGCCAGCACCACCTGCATGCGCTTGGTCCGCGCGTACGCCACGGCCGCCTTGTACGGGCCGCGCAGGTACTCGATGTCGTCCACCGGCAACCGTTGGGTGTACATCCCGCCCGAGCTCAACCAGACCACCCGGGCGCAGGACGCGGGGTCGGCGGCCACCAGGCGGCTGAGCAGGTGCGGCCCGAGCACGTGCACGGCCAGCGACAGTTCGTGCCCCTCGGCGGTCTCGGCGCGCGTCGCGGACATCGCGCCGGCGTTGTGCACCAGGGCGTGCAGCGGGCCGTGTTCGGAGCGCAGTTCCTTGGCGAACCGGGCCACGTCCGGCAGGCTGCCCACATCGCAGCGGCGCACGGTCGCCTCGGCGCCCGGGACCCGCTGCACCACCCGTCGGCGGGCCGCCTCGGTGCGCTCCTCGTCGCGGCCGACCAGCACCACGGTCGCGCCGAGCCGGGCCAGGCCGGTCGCCGCCGCCTCGCCGATGCCGGCGGACGCCCCGGTCACCACGACGGTCCGCCCCTTGAGTGCGGCCGGTTCCGGGTCGGCGGGCAGCCCGGCCCGCCGGCGCACCCCGTACCCGATCCGGCTGTATCCGGGCACGATCGCCCGGTCCATCGCCCGCTCCCAGAACCGACTCTCCGTCATCGCACGCTCACCTTCGTCGCAGTCACGGAGAGACAATGCCCGGTACGGGGCTTTCACACTATTTCCGCCCGATCGGCAGCCACCGGACCGACCGCTCCGACACCGGCCGCGACGGCATACGAAAAGGACCGCCTCCCGGACGAATCCGGGAGGCGGTCCTGTCTGTGGAGCTACGGAGAATTGAACTCCGGACCTCTTGCATGCCATGCAAGCGCTCTACCAACTGAGCTACAGCCCCGCTGTTTATCTCGGCCGGCGGGCTCACCCGCTCGACCACGAGTACTTTACACGCTCCCCCGGGCCGCATCCAAACGCCTTTCCCCGGGCCGCTCCCGGGCCGCTCCGGGGTCCGCGGAGGCGCTCCGCGAACCCCGGTGTCGGCTCAGAAACTGCCTGCGGGCCGGACCATCCCGGCCATCGCCCCGCCGTCCACGACCAGCTCGGTGCCGGTCAGGTAGGACGCCGCGTCGGAGGCGACGAAGGCGACCACCTCGGCGACCTCCTCCGGCGCGGCGATCCGGCGCAGCGGCACGGACGGGAACCTGCCCGGCCCCTGTTCCAGGCCGACCGCGGCGATCATCGGGGTGTCGATCGTGCCCGGGTGCACCGAGTTGACCCGGATGCCGTGCTCACCGACCTCCAGGGCGACCGTCTTGGACAGGCCGCGGACGGCCCACTTGGTCGCGCCGTAGGCCGCGTGCCCGGGCATGCCCTCCAGTCCGGCCTGCGAGGAGATGTTGACGATCGAGCCGCCACCCCGCTCCTTCATCGCGGGCAGCACCGCCTGCATCCCGTGCCAGACGCCGAAGAAGTTGACCCGGAGGATGCGCTCGACCCGCTCGGGCGTCTCGTCCGCGAAGCCCTTGGTCCAGTAGATCGCGGCGTTGTTGACCAGGATGTCCAGGCCGCCGAACTCGGCGACGGCGACGGCGACCACCTCGGCCCAGTCCGCCGGATCCGACACGTCGTGCCGGACGAAGCGCGCGGCGTCGCCGAGTTCGGCGGCGACCCGCTCACCCTCCTCCACCAACAGGTCGGTCAGCACGACCCGGGCGCCGCTCGCGACGAACAGCCGGGCCTCGGCCGCGCCCTGCCCGCGTGCGGCGCCGGTGATTATCGCGACCTTGCCGGTCAGATCCGCCATGGGATGTCACCTTTCCTCGATCGATGCGAACGCTGCGACGACACGGCTCCCATCCGGGTCAGCCGCCCATCACGTACTTCACCGTCGGCCCGGTGGTCCAGCCGCCGTCCACGGCCAGCTCCGCGCCGGTCACGTAGGACGCCGCGTCGGAGAGCAGGAAGGCGACGGCGGAGCCGATCTCGCTCGGCTCGCCGACCCGGCCCATCGGGGTGTTCGGGTAGTTGCCCTCGCCCGCCCGGATGCCCACGGACGAGGTCATCGGCGTGTAGACCATGCCGGGGTGCACCGAGTTGACCCGGATCCCGGCGGTGCCCAGCTCGACCGCGGCCACCTTGCTCATGCCGCGCACGGCCCATTTGGACGCGCCGTAGGAGCCGGTCATCGCCAGGCCCATCAGGCCGGCGGCGGAGGAGATGTTGACGATCGAGCCGCCGCCGCCCGCCTTGAGGTGCGGGATGACCGCCTGCATGCCCAGCCAGACGCCGGTCAGGTTGACCTTGATCACGAACTCGAAGTGTTCGAGCGTCTCGGTGTCGAACATCGCGCCGGTGGACACACCCGCGTTGTTGACCAGCCCGTCGACCCGGCCGAACTCGGCGATCGTGAAGTCCACGACCGCCTGCCACTGCTCCGGGCTCGTCACGTCGTGCTTGTGGAAGCGCGCGTTCGCGCCCAACGCGGCGGCCGTGTCGGCACCCTCGTCCAACAGGTCGGTGATCACCACCCACCCGCCGCCCGCGACGATCTGCGCGGCCGCGGCGGCACCCAGCCCACGGGCGCCACCGGTGACGATGACGACCTTGTCGGTCAGGTTGGGGCCCTGGAGTTCAGCCATGATGCGTTCCTTCGATCTGTGCCTGCCGACTTCTCGGCTCGCATTTGCATAGTACAACTAAGCAAATCGGCGAACAAAAGAACGGTTGCCGGACGGCCACCGCCCGCCGCTCCCGCTACCCCCGCACCGGCGGCACGATGCCCGCCATCGAGCCGCCGTCGATGACGAACTCGGTCCCGGTGATCCACGAGGACTCGTCCGACGCGAGGAAGACCACCAACTCCCCGACGTCCTCCGGCTCCCCGACCCGACGCAGCGGCACGGTCGGGAAGTTGCCCGCACCGCGCCTGAATCGATTGCCGATCATCGGCGTGTCCACGGCCCCTGGATGCACCGAGTTGACCCGGATCCCGTACTCGCCCAACTCCAGCGCGGCGGTCTTGGTCAGCCCCCGCATCGCCCACTTGGACGACCCGTAGGCCGCGTGCCCCGGAATGCCCTGGAGGCCCGCGAGCGAAGAGATGTTCACGATCGACCCGCCGCCGGCGGCCCGCATCGACGGAGCCACCGCCTGGATCCCGTGGAAGGCGCCGAACAGGTTGACCTTGAGGATGCGATCCAGCCCCTCGGCCGTCTCCTCCAGGATCGGCTTGGTCCACAGGATGCCCGCGTTGTTCACCAGGACGTGCACCCCGCCGAACTCCCGCACGGCCACCTCGACGACCGCCGCCCAGTCCCCGGCATCGGACACGTCGTGCCGCACGAACCGTGCCGCCGCGCCGATCGAGGCGGCGACCCGGGCCCCCTCGTCCGCGAGCAGATCCGTCACCACCACCTTCGCCCCACGCGCGGCCAACAACCGCGCCTCGGCCTCCCCCTGCCCCCGCGCCGCCCCGGTGACAATGGCCACCTTGCCCGTCAGATCCACCACACCGACCACCTCCGCATCGCCGAACCCCGCCCGCACAAGCAGCCCGGCCGGACCCAGTCCTCCGCACCGGGTCCGGCCGCACCGCCCTCGCCCGGGACGACCGCGCCGCACGCGTGTCGTCCCGGACGAAATCTCAGGCCCCGTACTTGGCCCGGAAGTGCGGGATGACCTTCTCGCCCCAGATCCGGATCGTCTCCATGCAGTCCTCCTGCGGGATCGTCCCCATCTGGATCAGGCACATGATCTCGTCCGCACCCGCGTCGATCAGCTTCTGCACGTAGCCGATCGCGTCCTCCGCCGTGCCGTAGGCGTGGTTGATGTTGTACGTCGCGGTGGCGTTCACCGTCACCGGAATCTTCGCCTCGTGCAGCATCGCGACCTGCTGCTCGGCGGCCTCGGTGATGATCGCCACCTCGTCCCGGCCCTCGACCACGGCCTCGTCCGGGATGCCGGACCTGCCGCCGGAGAACCAGTGCGCGATCGACTGCGCGAAGAAGCGCTGGCCGCGCGCGCCCACCTGACGGGCCCGGGCACCGTCCTCGGAGACGATCGTCGGGCACAGCGCGACGAGGTGGTCGTTGGTCACCGAGGAAACGAACCGCTCGCCGGTGCGCTCCTTGATCGCGTCCCGATAGATCTGGTTGAGGTTCGCCACCTCCTCCGGACCGGCGAAGCCCAGCACCAGCGCGCCGACGCCGTACTCCGCCGCCTCGACCAGGCTCGGCTGCTTGCTGCAGGCCAGGAACAGCGGCGGGTGCGGCGTCTGCACCGGGCGCGGCAGGATCGGGTGCGAGCCCTCGATGTCGAGCACGTCGCCGTGCCAGACCAACTCGTCCTGCTGCCACGCGGCGCCGATGATCCGCAGCGCCTCCTCGACCTGGGCCTTGGTCTGCTCGATGTCCACCCCGCACAGCGAGGACTCCTGGAGCGTGCCGCCCCGGGCCGCGCCGACGTCGAGCCGACCGCCGGAGAGCGTGTCGAGCATGCCGATGCGCTCGGCGACCCGCGCCGGGTGGTTGAAGTTGAACGGCATGCAGACCGCGCCGTGCGCGATCCGGATCCGGCTGGTCCGCGCGGCCACCCAGGTCAGGAAGATCTCCGGGGCGCTCATGTGCGAGTACCACTTGGTCGAGTGGTGCTCGACCGCCCAGATCCGGTCGAAGCCCATCTCCTCGGCGTATACGGCCTGATCCACGGAGTTGAGGATGACCTCACGCTCGTGCTCTGCCGTGGGGTTGGCCATCTGGGCTTCGAAGATCATCGAGAACTGCATGCCGTACTCCTGGTGCGCGAGGCGTGGAATACTTCAATTAGATGTATGACGACCAGTCAGGTCAATAGCCAACTGACGTAGAATCAGAAAAAGTTGACGCGTACCGATGGAGGCCACGATGACGGGGGACCCGCTCCCGAAGCTGCCCGCAACCGCGTGGGCCGTGCTCGGCCTCTTGTCGTTCCCGGGCGAGCGCTCCGGATACGACCTCAAGAAGTGGGCCGACGCGTCGCTGCGCTTCTTCTACTGGAGCCCGGCGCTGAGTCAGATCTACAGCGAGCTCAAGCGCCTGGAGCAGCTCGGCTTCGCCGTCTCGCGCATCGCCTCCCAGGACGAACTGCGCAACAAACGGCTGTACCGCATCACCGATTCCGGCCAGGAGGCCCTGGCCGCCTGGGCCCGGGAGACCCCCGCCGGACCGCCGGTGCTCAAGCACGGCGTCGCGCTGCGGGTCTGGCTCGGCCACCTCAGCGAGCCGGAGGAACTGCGCAAGACGCTGGTGGAGCACCGCGACTACGCGGCGGGCACGCTGGACGAGGTGCGCGCGAGCGAGGACTCGGCGCAGGACCGCTGGCCGTTCCCGGCCCTGGTGCTCAAGTGGAGCGAGCGCTACTGGCAGGCCGAACGCGATCTCGCCGACGGCATGCTCGCCGACCTGGAGGAGCTGTACCGCAAGCAGGCCGACGAAGGCTGAGCACCCGAGCGGCGGCACGAAAAACGGTCCCGAAGCCGAGGAAGGCGCCCCATCGGGGCGCCCTCGACTCCGGGACCGTCGGCTTCACCGGCCGGTTCGCGGCCCGTTCAGTCGTCGTCGCCGATGACCGGCTCGGGCAGCGTGCCGGCGTTGTGCTCCAGCAGTCGCCACCCGCGCGCCCCCGGGCCCAGCACCGACCAGCAACAGTTGGACAGCGCGCCCAGCGCGCCCCAGGTCTCCCGGGGCAGGCCCAGCATCGCGCCCAGTCCGCAGCGGATCGCGCCGCCGTGCGAGACGACCACGAGCATGCCGTCCGGCGGCAACTTCTCCACCGAGAGCTCGATCGCCGCGGCCATCCGGTCGGCGACCTCGCTCTCCAGCTCGCCGCCGCCGCGCCGCACCGGCTCGCCGCGCCGCCAGGCGGCGAACTGCTCGGGGAAGGTCTCCTCGATCTCCCGGTTGGTCAGCCCCTGCCACTCGCCCGCGTACGTCTCGCGCAGCGCTGAATCCACGGTGACCGGGACGTCCACCAGCCGGGCCAGTTCGGCGGCCGTGTCCACCGCGCGGGTCAGATCGGACGCCACGATCGCGTCCGGGCGCAGCGCCGCGAGCAGCCGGGCCGAGCGCCGGGCCTGGGCCAGGCCCGCCTCGGTCAGCGGGATGTCGGTCTGGCCCTGGAAGCGCCGCTCGACGTTCCACGTGGTCTGGCCGTGCCGCCACAGCAGGACACGGCGCCCCTTCCCGCTCAGAGCGCGCCCTCCGCCGCCTCCGCGGCCTTGGCCTGCTCGTTGCCCAGTCGCACCGAGTCCGGCAGCTCGATCCGCGGGCAGTCCTTCCACAACTTCTCGAGCGAGTAGTAGGCCCGCTCCTCGGCGTGCTGGACGTGCACCACGATGTCGATGTAGTCGAGGAGGATCCAGCGCCCTTCGCGCTCGCCCTCGCGCCGGACCGGCTTGGCGCCGAGGCCGCGCAACGCTTCCTCGACCTCGTCCATGATCGCCTTGACCTGGCGGTCGTTGGACGCGGAGGCGAGCACGAACACGTCGGTGATCGTGACGACCTCGCTCACGTCGTAGGCGACGACGTCGGTGGCGAGCTTCTCTGCACATGCCACGGCAGCCGCGGTGGCGAGCTCCAGGGCGTGGGGGGTTGCGGTCACGATTCGCTTCCTGCGGACGACAAGGGGATTACCGTTCAGGGTCTCACACACGGGGCATCCGACGGCCACTCGTTATTCGCGCGTTCACCGACCGCACGCGCACGGGCACCGGCCGGCCGCCGGACCCACCCGCCGGCGAGGTGCCGCGACCGGGTGCGGCCGGCCCCGAACCGATGGTCGGGACGGGCCGCACCCTCGGCTACGGCTTGTCCGGGTTGTAGTCCTGCCCGAGCGTGACCACCACGTCGGCGAGCATCTCGCCGGTGGCCTTCTTCACCGCGCTCGCCGGCAGCCGCAACGTCAGCGCCACCTGTTCCGCGTCGCCCTTGCGGGCGTCGTCGGCGTACTGCACGGTCGACGTCGGCTGGGTGCGCTTGCCCCCGGCGCCGCCCGGGACGTACGTGACGCCCGCGTTGAGCAGCCGCGCGTGTGCGTCCTCCTGGGCACCGGTCCGGCCGCTTGCGTCCTCCACCATCACCCGGGTCGGCCCGGTGCCGACCTTGCCCTGACGTACCGTGCCGCCGAGCAGCTCGCGCACGATCGGCACCGCCGCCGGGCCGTCCAGCACGCCGTCCGGGGAGACCGGGAGCGCGCGGACCTGCAATTGCTTCGCCTGGGTGGCCTTGGCCAGATTCGCCAGCAGCACGCTGAGCTTGTCGTCCGGCAGCGAGGGGTCGGGCAGGTTGGCCATGTTGGCGAGCAGCGTCAGGATCGCGTCCGACTGGGTCGGGAACGCGGCCAGCAGGCCTTGGAGGACCCGGCCGAAGCGATCGCCGGTCACCGAGGGCGCCTCGTTGGGCTGCTTGTAGGTGGCGAAGGCCAGCGCCGCGGCGCCGTTGGCCGGGTTGCGGCCCTGGCCGACCAGCACCTTGCCGTCCGGGCCCTTGACCTCGACGTCGGCGTTCAACTGGATGCCGCCGGTCAGGTCGACCAGCCCCTGCAGGACCGGTTCGGAGATCACCCACGAGCCGTCCAGCTTGACGCCGAGCAGGTCGGAGAGCGCGTCCCGGGACGCGCCGGGGCCCTCGTCGGCCATCAGCCGGCCGAGCGGGAAGGAGTTGTTGGCCGAGTTGACCACGGTGACCGAGGACACGCTGACCATCGACGCGGTGTTCTTGGCCGGGTCGACGGTGAGCAGCGCGTTGGCCGACGACTGGCCGTCCTTGGCGCGCAGTTGCACCAGTACGCCGCCGTTCTTGCCCGGCGCGGCAACCGTCTTCTCCTCGCGCATCCAGGTGTCCCAGGCGAAGTAGCCGCCGACGCCGAGCAGGGCCACCGCGAGCACCACCGCCAGCGCGATCAGCCGCTGCCGGATCGCCCGGCGCTTCTCGTCCCGGCGCTCGGAGCGGGTCTCGGCGAAGGACAGCCAGTCGATCACGTCCTCGGCCTGCTCGCTCTCGTCGTCGACGAACGCGAACTCGTCCGAACCGTAGCCGGGTCGGCCCGGTCGACCGGTTCCCGACCGGCGGGCCCGCGGCCCCGGCACCCGGCCGTCCTCGGCCGGGGATCCGGACTTGCCCGCGCCCGCACCGGACTTGCCGCCCGCACGGGATCGGGATCCGGCCTCGGCCGAACCCGAGGAGGGCGACGCCGAAGCCGGCTCGGTCCGCGAGGATCGGGTCGGGCCGGCCGGCCGGACCGGGATCGAGCCCGCCGCGATGCCGGTCGAGGCCGGATCCGGACCGACCGGAAGCGGCCCGCCGGGCGTCGGCCGACTCGCCGGAACCGCCGGCGGCGCGGGCGGCTGCTCGTAGTATCCGGCGGGCTGTTGCGGTTCGTGGTAGCCCTGCTCCCGGTCCGGGTAGCCGGTCGCCCCGCCCTGTTGCGGATCCGGGTAACCGGCTCCGCCCTGCGGGTAGCCGCCCGGCGCCTGCTGCGGGTACTCCGGGACGGCGTACCCCGTCGTGTCGTAACCGCCCTGCCCGGCACCGCCGTACGCGTTCGGGTCGTACGTCCCCGCGCCCTGGCCCGCGTCGTACCCGTTCCGGTCGTAGCCGCCCGACGAATAGCCCCCGGAGGGATAGGCGTTCGGGTCGTACGCGGTGGCGTCGTAGCCGCCCTGGCCGTAGGCGTTCGGGTCGTACGGATACTGCTGTTGCGGGGTGAAACTCACCGGGTCGAGCCCACCCGGAGCCGGCTGCGCCGGCTGCCCGTCGTACCCCGGATAGCCGCCGTCGGGACCGTACGAGCCGTATCCCGGCTGCTGCCCCGCCGTGCCGTCGCCTCGCTCGGTGCCGTAAGGCTCCTGCGCCTGTCCGCCGTCCCCTCGCTCGGTGCCGTAAGGCTCCCACTCGCGCCGGTCGTCGTTGCTCACGAAGCTCCCCGGTACAGCCCCCGCTTGCTGATGTATTGGACGACCCCGTCCGGCACCAGGTACCAGACCGGATCACCCCCGGCCACCCTTGCACGGATGTCGGTCGACGAGATGGCCAGTGCGGGGACCTCCACCAGGCTCACGCCGCCGTCCGGGAAACCCGGGTCGGACAGAGTGTGCCCCGGACGGGTGCAACCCACGAAATGCGCGAGCTCGAACATCTCGTGCGCGTTGTGCCAGGAGAAGATCTGGGACAGCGCGTCGGCGCCGGTGATGAAGAATATCTCGGTCCCCTCGGGCGAGGACTCGCGCAGGTCGCGCAGGGTGTCGAGGGTGTACGTCTCGCCCTCGCGGTCGATGTCCACCCGGCTCACCGAGAAGGTCGGGTTGGACGCGGTGGCGATCACCGTCATCAGGTAGCGGTCCTCGGGCGAGGACACGTCCTGTGCGGACTTCTGCCACGGCCGCCCGGTCGGTACGAACACCACCTCGTCGAGCCCGAACTGGCCCGCCACCTCGCTCGCGGCGACGAGGTGTCCGTGGTGGATGGGATCGAAGGTGCCGCCCATGACACCGACACGTCTGTTCCGCTCGCTCATGGCGCGAGAATCTATCGGTCCGCGCTCCCGGACCGCGCGGTCCCTACTCCTTGACCGCGCCCGAGGTGATGCCCGCGACGATCCGCTTCTGGAAAACCAGCACCAGGACGACCACCGGAATGCTCACCACGACCGACGCCGCGGCGATCGCGGCGGTGGGCTGCTGGAACTGCGAGGCACCGGTGAAGAAGGCCAGCGCGGCGGGCACCGTGCGCGAATTGTTGGTCGAGGTCAGCGACACCGAGAAGACGAAGTCGTTCCACGCGAAGAAGAACACCAGGATCGCGGTGGTCACCACCGCGGGCACCGCCATCGGCGCGATCACGTAGCGAAACGCCTGCCACGCGGACGCACCGTCGATCCGCGCGGCGTCCTCCAGGGCCCACGGGATCTGCTTGAAGAACGAGGTCAGCGTCCAGATCGACAACGGCATGGTGAAGGACAGATACGGCAGGATCAGCCCGATCCAGGTGTCGAACAGGCCGATGCTGCGCCACATGTCGAACAGCGGACCGACCACCGCGATGGTCGGGAACATCGCGATCGCCAGCGCGCCGAGCAGGATCAGTCGCTTGCCCGGGAACTCCATCCGCACGATCGCGTACGCGGTGCCGGTCGCACAGGCGACCGCGATCACCGTGGCGATCAGCGAGATGCCGATCGAGTTGCGCAGCGCGTCGGTGAACAGGTCGTTCCGAAACACGGTCCGATAGTTGTCCCAGCTCCAGGTCTTCGGCAGGAACTGCGCGTTGTTGATGTCGTCGCCGCCCTTGAACGACAGCGACACCATCCAGGCCAGCGGAAGCACGGTGATCGCGATCACCAACACGCAGACCAGGGCGCGGACGCCCTCCCGGACCGGGCTGGGCCGACTCACGAAGGGCTCCCGAGCTTGCTCACGTCGGTACGGAAGAGCTTGATGAACAGGAACGCGATCAGCAGCACGCACGCGAACAACAACACCGAGATCGCCGAGCCCAGCCCCAGCGCGGTGCGGCTGACGAGTTGTCGGTAGGCCAAAAAGGACACCGTCTCGGTGTTGTTGGCTCCGCCGGTCATCACGAACACCGAGTCGAAGATCCGGAACGCGTCCATCGTGCGAAACAGCAGCGCGACCAGGATGGCCTGCTTCATGATCGGCATGGTGACCCTGGTCAGCCGCTGCCACGGCCCCGCGCCGTCCACCCGGGCCGCCTCCTGCACGTCCGGGGAGACCTGGATGAGGCCGGCGAGCAGCAGCAGGGACATGAACGGCGTGGTCTTCCAGATCTCCGAGAGGGCGATCACGAACAGCGCCGACCAGCGGTGGTCGAACCACGCGATGTCGGTGCCGAACCAGTCGTTGACGAACCCGGTGGAGGGGTCGAACGCGTAGCGCCACGCGTAGGCGGAGACGACCGTGACGATGCCGTACGGGATCAGCACGATCGTGCGCAGGGTGCGCCGCAGGTACAGCGCCCGCTGCATCAACCAGGCGAGCCCGAAGCCGATCACGAACTCCACCGAGACGGTGGCCACGGTCAGCGCCAGCGTGGTCCACACGTCGGTCCACCACAGCGGGTCCTTGAGCACCACCCAGTAGTTGGACAGGCCCGCGAACGAGTTCGCGTCCGGGGTGGTCAGCCGCTTGTGGAAGAGCGAGAGCCAAACCGCGTCGGCCAGCGGCGCGATCGCGACCAGGAGCATGATCGTCACGGCGGGCGCGGACAGCAGCAGGCCGGTGCGCCGCATGCGCTGGGCGTGATCGAACTGCTTGCGGGGCTTGTGCCCGCGGGGCTTTCGGTGCCCGGGCGCGGCGTCGGTGGTGGATACCGTGCTCACAGCAGCACCTTGTCGTGCAGGACCCCGGTGATCAGGTCGTCGGTGTCCCGTGGGGCGGTGTCCGGGTTCACGTCCGCAGGCGGGTGGTAGATGCGCTGCACGGACGCGGAGACGTCGTTGTAGTACGGGGTGCGCGGGCGCGGGCCGGCCTGGTCGAGCGACTCCTTGATCAGGTCGGCCATCGGCAACGCCGCGCGTACGCGCGGATCGTCGTAGGCGGCGGCCTTGGCGGTGGTCTCCTTGGACTCCAGCATGTAGGTGATCTGGTTCTCCAGCGTGCCCGCGCAGCGCACCGCGCTCACCGCCGCCGCGCTGTGTCCGCCGTACTTGCTGACGCCCAGCGCGATGCCACCGAACGGCGGCCTGGACGCCTTGCCGGGGTCGGTCCGCGGGTAGCGCGCCCAGCCGTAGTCGTCGAGCACCTCGCGCCCGAGTTGGCCGGCCGCCACCGCCTCGGCCGCGGCGCCGTGGGCGTACGTCCAGTTGATCATGAAGCCGCCCGTGTCGGACTGGAACGTGGTCCGGGTGTCGTCCTCGATCGAGGTGGCCAGATTGGTCGGCGCGGCGGAGGAGCGGCCGAGTCGGCGCATGATCTCGGCGGCCCGCTTGCCCGAACCGCCCTCCTGGAGCGTCGGTTCGAGGTCGACGCCCTTTTCCACGTCCCGCACGATCGCGCCGCCGGCGCCGGCGACCAGGCCGTTGACCCAGACGGTGATGCCCTCGTAGCGCTTGGCGGGCACCGCCACCGTTTTGTGCGTCTTCTCGGCGGCGGCGATCACCTCGTCCCAGCCGACCGGCCGGCTCGGGTCGAGCCCGGCGGCGGCGGCCACCGACTTGCGGTACCACAGGAGTTGGGTGTTCGCCCGGAACGGCGCGGCGACCAGTCGATTGCGCCAGCCCGAGGACTCGACCGCGCTGCGCAGCATGCCCTCGGTGAGCGCCGCGGCCTCGGCCGGCTCGAACGGGCGCAGGAAGCCCGCTTCGGCGAACTCCGGTACGTAGACCGGGTCGAGCGCCATCACGTCGATCGAGGAGTCCTTGGCGGCCAGCCGCCGCACCAACTGCTCCCGCTGCCCGGACGCGTCGGTGGGCAACACCGAGACCTTGACCCGATAGGCGCCGCCGGACGCCCGGCTGCACCGGTCGGCGAGCTTTTGGTAGGCCCCGTTGTCCGGCGGCGCGTACCAGTTGAGCACCGGTGGGCCCGAACCACCGCCCCCGCATCCGACCGTGGAGGCCACCAATGCGAGCGCGACGGCCCGGAGTCCGCAACGCCGCAGGATGTGGTTCACCGGGTCAGCAGACCAAGCAAACCGCTCTCGTCGCTCTATTTACCCCCGAATGGTGGCGTGTCGACGCGGGGTTCAGCCGCCGTCCGCGGTCAGCGACCAGTCGCCGTCGGCTTCGAGTTCGATCAGGCACGGGCCCTTGGGCAGGATCGACTCGCCCTCGTAGTCGCCGATCGTGTTGGCCAGGGTGCCCAGGTAGGCATCCTCCGTGCCGTGCTCGGCGAAGGTGCCGACGATGAAGTTGCTGTCGCCCCGGTGGGTCATCGCGAGCACCGTGCGCGGGCCGGTCCAGCGCACCGTCTCCGGGCCGCTGCCGGCCAGCCGGTCGGTCAACACCCGGGCCGCGTCGGGAGCGAGCAGCCGCACGGTCCACTCGCCGTCGGCCTCGATCTTCAGGCGCGAGGTGTGGCCGCCGCGCTCGTCCACCAGGGCGCGGCCTCGGTACGCGCCGATCGCGTTGGCGAGCAGCTTGTCCGTCTCCAGTTCCGCGTTCAGCGTCCACACCACGAAGTTCTCGGTGCCGCGTCCTTCCAACTCGACCAGGAAAGGGCCGGATCCGACCGGGCGGTCGATCGAGAGGACCTTGTCGCCGCGACCTTCGTACACCGGGGCGGGTGGTTCCTCGACGGCGGCGGGAGCGTGGGCGGGCGACGGCTCGGACTCCGGCTCCGGCGCGGACTCGGCCTCCGGCTGCGGCGCGGACTCGGGCTCGGGCTCCGGCGCGGACTCGGGCTCCGGCTCCGGCACGGACTCCGGCTTCGCCTCCGGCGCGGCCGAGTCGACCGGGTCCGGCGTCGCTCGCGTCGGCTCCGCGTCGGCCGGCATCGCCGCGACGATCAGCGTCTGTTCGGGGTCCCCGCCCAGATCGCGCACCAATTCGTCCACGCCCGCCTCGTAGCCCTGTCCCACCGCGCCGAACCGCCAGCCGTCCCGCCGATAGACCTCGGCCAGGATCAGCGCGCGTTCGCGCGTCAGTTCCGCCACCGGCAGTACGAAGCGGCCGATCTCGCCGTCGACGCCCAGCAGGCGGATCAGCGACCCGGCGCCGAACCCGGGCGCCTGCGCGCCGACCGCGAACACCAGGCGATCCACCAGGTCGTCCACCGCGGCCAGGTCCACGTGGAACTCGGCGGTGCCGGTGCCGCCGGCCACCAGTGCGACCGCGCTGGTCAGCGACGCCGGCCGGGCCGTACAGACCACGTCCAGGTCCGCCGCGCCCAGGCTGAAGCAGTACGCGGCCAGGCCCTCGCCCGACACCTCGAACTCCACCCTGATGGCCGAGTCGTCCAGCCTCGTCTTCTCGCCCATGGCGAATGTGCGCATCGCGTCCTCCCCCGGCCACCCCTGGTCTGGCGTCACCTTAACGCGCACGACGAAGTGCCGGGACGGCAAAGTGCCGGCCCGGCGATCACGGAAGGAAATCCGACCACCGGACGCCCACGCCCGGCTTCGGCAACGGATGCTCAGCGGTCCTTGTTGAACCGCGTCACCACGAACAGCAGGAGCAGGAGCACGGCCAGCGCACCGATGCCGGCGCCCAACGGGTTCAGGTTTTCGTGCTTGCCGCTCTCGTTGGCCAGCGTGGTGAGGACGGTCGTCGCGTGCTGGGTCATCCGTGGTCAGCCCTTGCGTAGTTTTTGCCGACGTGTGCGCACGACATCGTACGGGCGCGCACGGCGAGTCGCGCGGCCAGGTTCCGGGGACGACCCTCGGCCGCGGGCGGCGGACGCGCCTAGTGTGGGGGCAGATTGGTCGAGGCAAGGGGGCAGGGCATGCCGGACGACAAGACGATCGGGACCTTCGAGGGGCGCAGGCGATTCCCCGGGATCTCCTCCCGGGCGTACGAACATCCCGCCGACCGCACCGCGCTGGTGGCGATGCGCCGCCTCAGCGGGTTCGACACGGTGCTCAAGCAGATGTCGGGCATGGTGTCCGAGCGGGCCATCCGGCTCGCCTTCCTCGCGGGCTCGGTGCGCGCGGGCGAGCAGCAGTTCCGCCGGTTGCACGAGATGGTCCGCGAGTCCGCGTACATCCTGGACCTGCCCACCGTGCCCGAGTTGTACGTCAGCATGGACCCGCAGCCCAACGCGATGGCGATCGGCATGGACAAGCCGTTCATCGTGGTCACTTCGGGCCTGGTCGAGTTGCTCGACGACGACGAGATGCGCACGGTGATCGGGCACGAGACCGGGCACATCCTGTCCGGGCACGCGGTCTACCGCACCATGTTGTTGATCCTGACCCGGTTCGCCTCCGCGCTGTCCGGGATCCCGCTCGGCACGCTGGGCGTGCACGCGATCATCACCGCGTTGCAGGAGTGGTTCCGCAAGTCGGAACTGTCCTGCGACCGGGCGGGCCTGCTGGTCGGGCAGGACCCCGAGGTGTCGATGCGCGCGTTGATGAAGGTCGCGGGCGGCTCGCAGTTGCACGAGATGAGCACGGACGCGTTCCTGGAGCAGGCCGCCGAGTACGAGGGCGCCGGCGATCTGCGCGACAGCGTGCTCAAGTTGATGAACCTGCTCGGCCGCTCGCACCCGTTCCCGGTGGTCCGGGTGGCCGAACTGCGCAAGTGGGCGGACGGCGGGGAGTACACCCGGATCGTCGCGGGCGAGTATCCGCGCCGCGAGGACGACCCGAACGCGTCGGTGCGCGAGGAGGCCAAGGCGTCGGCGGGCGCCTACCGCGATTCGGTGCGCACCACCACGGACCCGCTGTTCGGGCTGCTCCGCGACCTCGCCGACGGCGCGGCGGACGCGGGCGGCAAGCTGCGCGACAAGTTCACCGGGCGCCGCGACGAACCGGGCGCGACCCCGACGAACAACGGCGGCGGCTGACCGTCGTCAGGGCGAGCCCGCCAGTCGGGCACACGTGCCGGTCGGGGCCGAGCGAAACGGATCCACCTGCTCGGCCGCCGGCGGCGCGTCGCTCGGCGCCGGGCCGGTGAACGCGGGCCGGAACCAGGCCGAGGAGTCCGCGTCGCACCCCTGCGGCCCGGCCGCGGTCAGGATCCGGCGGACCTGGAGCAGGCCGTCGTGCACCATCGCCGGGTCCAGATGGAAGTCCCACACCCGGTGCAACACGAACCGGGTCCAGCCCGGCCCGCCGACCTGGGCGACCGCGTACACGAACACCACGTCGGCGGTGACCACGAGGTCCGCGCGCGCGTGCTCGGCGACCACGAGCGTGCCCGCGACCTTGATCGGCACCTCCAGGACCTTGACCGAGGCCGGATCGAATCGGGTGATCCACCCGGTGGGCGCCGACGTGTCGTCGTCGTGAGGCGCGATCAGCGCCGCGTCGAGTTGCTCGCGCTGCTCCGAACGCAACAGCGGCAGCGCGGCCCACGGCCGGCCGCCCGCGAGCACGGCCGGGTCGAGCTGGGTGCCGACCACGAACTCCCGTACCAGGTCCAGGGCTTGGCCGACCTGGGTGGCCGAGAAGTGCGCGGTCGCCCGGCGCTCGCCCACGACGATCCCGGCGGCACCCTGGGCCCAGCCGGCGGCCGGACCGCCCGCCATCGGATCGGCGGGCAGCGCCCCCGTCGCATAGCCGGACGGTGGCAGCAGCGAGACCCGGTGCAGCACCGCCGGGCCGATCACCAGGCGCGGCGCGGGCGCGGCGGCCCGCCGCGCGCCCAGAAAACTCGCGCCGGCGATCACCAGCAGTACGAGTAACGCGCCCAGCACGCCGCGCAGCGTGCGCACCCGCACGCCGAACACCCGACGCTGCCGGTGCGGGCGTTTGCCTTCGTGCAGCCGTTCCCGCGCCGAGGGCTCGTGCAGCCCCGCCGCGCGCACGAAGGTCGCGTCGAATACGACGGCGTTGAACTCGTCCTCGCCGTCGGGCCCACCCCGGTTCGGGCCTTCGGGGGGCACTCCCCGTCCGGACATGGACTCAGCTTAAGTCGCCCGCGAGCAGGTGGATATGCACCCGGAGCAGGGGTTGCCGACGGTCAGCCGGGCCCCGAACGCGCCGACCCGGGCAACGACGCGACCGGCACGGACCGGTCCGTCGCGCGGGAGTCCCCCGGCGGGACGGTGATCCGCACCTGGGACGTGTCCTGCCCCGGGAGCGGCGCGAACACCGGGTTGTTGTCGGTCGTCGCGCTCCGCCCCGTCCCCACCGAGGGTTGTCGGGGCGTGGTGGGTCCCTGGGTGGATCCGCTGCGATAGAACGCGGTCACCGCGATCGCGACCACACCGACGCCCATCAGCAGCGCCAGCACCCAGGCCGTTCCGCGCCGCCAGCGGGTGGACCGGGTCGATCGGGTCCACGGCTCGCTCGCGAACCAGGTCGGCACGTCCGCCGACATCGGGGTCGAGTCGTGGCCGGACCCGGTCCGGGCCCGCCACGGGTCCTCGCCGTCCGCCGGATACGTCCCGTCGTCGAACCAGTCGGAGCGATCGGCCTGTTCGGCCTGCTTGTCGGTCCGCTCGGGCGCGGCCGGGGTGGGCGTCGGCGCATGATCGATCGCCGCACCACGCTCGTTCGCCGAGGGCTCGTGCACGCGAGCGGCGCGCACGAACGACTCGTCGAAAACGACGGAGGAGAGCTCATCCTCCGAGAACTCGGGAAAGTCTGGGCCGTCCGGGAACTCTGGCCCTGGTGATTCGGGCACTCCTAGACAGTATTACCGCAGGCGCCCGGATGGGTACCGATTCATCGCACCGGTCGCGTCGCCGAGCACGATCCGGGCCGATCCGCGGCCCCTCGCTCCCGGGTCAGGGGCGCACGTGACCGTCGCCGGTGACCACGTACTTCGTGCTGGTCAGCTCGGGCAGACCCATCGGCCCGCGCGCGTGCAGCTTCTGCGTCGAGATGCCGATCTCCGCACCGAAGCCGAACTGGCCGCCGTCGGTGAACCGCGTCGACGCGTTGACCATCACGGCGGTCGAGTCGACCAGGCTGACGAACTCGCGGGCCGCGGCCTGCGACGTGGTCACGATCGCCTCGGTGTGGCCGGAGCTGTGTCGACGGATGTGCGCGACCGCGTCGTGCAGCGAGGGCACCACGGCGGCGGCGATGTCGTAGGAGAGGTATTCGGTGTCCCAGTCGGCATCGGTGGCGGGCACCACGTCGGCCGAGAACGCCTGCACCGCGGCGTCGCCGTGCACGGTCACCCCGGCGTCCTTCAGCGCGGCCAGCGCGAGCGGCACGAAGGCGTCCGCCACGTCCCGGTGCACCAGCAGCGTCTCGGCCGCGTTGCACACGCTGACCCGGTGCGCCTTGGAGTTGACCAGGATGTTCACCGCCATCTCCAGGTCGGTGTGCGCGTCCACGTAGACGTGGCAGTTGCCGACACCGGTCTCGATCACCGGCACGGTCGAGCCCTCGACCACGGTGCGGATCAGGCCGGCGCCGCCGCGCGGGATCAGCACGTCCACCAGGCCGCGCGCGGTCATCAGCTCCTTCACCGAGTCGTGCGTCTCGCCCGGCACCAGTTGGATCGCGTCGGCGGGCAGGCCGGCCGCGACGATCGCGTCGCGCATCACCGCGACGATCGCGGTGTTCGAGCGGTAGGCGGACGAGGAGCCGCGCAGCAGCACCGCGTTGCCCGACTTCAGGCACAGCGCGGCGCCGTCCACGGTGACGTTGGGACGAGCCTCGTAGATGATCCCGACCACGCCGAGCGGCACCCGCACCTGGCGCAGTTCCAGACCGTTGGGCAGGGTCGAGCCGCGCAACACCTCGCCGACCGGGTCGGGCAGGCCGACCACGTCGCGCACGTCCGAGGCGATCGCGGCGATCCGCTCGTCGGTCAGGGTCAGCCGGTCGATCATCGCCTCGCCGGTGCCGTTGGCCCGGGCCCGCTCGACGTCCTCGGCATTGGCGACCACGATCTCGGCCGAACGAGCCACCAGCGCGTCGGCGAGCGCGAGCAGCGCGTCGTCCTTGGCCCGGCGGGTCAGTGGCGCGAGGACGGCGGCGGCCTCCCGGGCGCGACGGGCGGTGTCGAGGACTGCGGAGGCTTCGCTGCTGGTCATGCCGGCAAGCCTACCTACGCCCGCCGATGATCAACACGAGGATTTCAGCGGTCGAGACGCTTCCGCCCGGCCGCCGTGCCGGACACAATGACGCCTCCATGTGCTGCACAGAGGCAAGGAGCCATCCGTGACCGCTGTACAGGCCCGCCGGCACGGCGTCGCCGACCTGCTCGCGCGCACCGCCGCCCGGTTGCCGAACCGGCTCGCGATCGTGGCGGGCGAGCTGCGGCAGACCTTCGCCGAGTTCGACGACACCGTCTCGGCCGCCGCCGGTGCGCTCGCCGCGCGCGGCATCGGCAAGGGTGATCGGGTCGTATTGCTCTCCCGCAATTCGCACGGCTTCGCGGTGGCCTACTTCGCGCTGGCCCGGCTCGGCGCGGTCTCCGTCCCGGTCAACTTCATGCTGACCCCGCCCGAGGTGGGCTACGTCCTGGAGCACGCGGGCGCCCGCGCCGTGCTGGCCGGCCCGGAGCTGACCGACACCGCCGACGCCGCGTTGGCCGGCCGCGAGGCGCTGCGCGTGGTGTTCGGCCCGGCCGCGCCGGGCTGGGAGCCGTTCGCGACGCTGCTCGCCGAGGGCGGCCCGGTGCCCGATCTCGACCTGGACGACGACGACCCGGTGCAGATCATGTACACCTCGGGCACCGAGTCCCGGCCCAAGGGCGCGGTGATGACCAGCCGCAACCTGATCGCGCAGTACGCCACCGCGATCATCGACGGCGGCATGGCGGCCGACGACATCGAGATCCACGCGCTGCCCCTCTACCACTGCGCGCAGCTCCACTGCTTCCTGACGCCGGACGTCTACCTCGGCGCGACCTCGATCATCCTGCCCGCCCCGGACCCGGCCGCGGTGCTCGCCACGGTCGAGCGCGAACGAGTCACCAAACTCTTCTGCCCACCGACCGTCTGGATCGCCCTGCTGCGCCACCCCGACTTCGACACCCGGGACCTGTCCAGTCTGCGCAAGGGCTACTACGGCGCGGCCGCGATGCCGGTCGAGGTGCTGGCCGAACTACGCCGCCGACTCCCGCAGTTGCGGCTGTACAACTTCTACGGCCAGACCGAGATGTCGCCGGTCGCCACCATCCTGGGCCCGGACGACCAGGAGCGAAAGGCCGGTTCGGCCGGCCGCGCGGGGCTGAACGTGCAAACCGCCGTGGTCGACGAGCAGGACCGCCCGGTGCCGGCCGGCGAGGTCGGCGAGATCGTGCACCGAGGCCCGCACACCATGCTCGGCTACTGGAACGACCCGGAGCGCACCGCCGAGGCGTTCCGAGGCGGCTGGTTCCACAGCGGCGACCTCGGCGTGCTCGACGAGGAGGGCTACCTCACCGTCGTCGACCGCAAAAAGGACATGGTCAAAACCGGCGGCGAAAACGTCGCCGGCCGCGAGGTCGAAGAGGTCATCCACACCCACCCCGCCGTAGCCGAAGCCGCCGTCTTCGGCATCCCCCACCCCTACTGGATAGAAGCCGTCACCGCGGTGGTGGTCCCCAAACCCGGCCAAACCATCACCCCGGACCAACTCATCCAACACTGCCGATCCCACCTGGCAGCCTTCAAAGTCCCCAAATACGTAATCCTCACCACCGCCCTCCCCAAAAACCCAAGCGGCAAAATCCTCAAACGCCAACTCCGAACCGAACACAACTCCCTGGCAACCCAAACCCCCGAATAGCCCAACCGACACTCAAAACCCACGCAGCCCGGCCGACGCATGAGACCACCCAGCCCGGCCGGCACTCGAGGCCACCCAGCCCCGCCGGCGCTTGAGGCAAACCCAGCCTCGCCAGCGCAGACGAACCAGCCCGGCCGGCGCATGAGGCCACCCAGCCCCGCCGGCGCTTGAGGCGAAGCAGCCTCGCCGGCGTTTGAGGCGAACCCAGCCCGGCCGGCGCTTGAGGCCACCCAGCCCCGCCGGCGCTTGAGGCGAACCCAGCCCGGCCGGCGCTTGAGGCCACACAGCCCCGCCGTCGC